>NZ_JBSXNN010000105.1:0-154541 GCF_056857635.1 Vreelandella sp. L-15
CAGTGGCCTATCGATGCTGATTTTCTGAGCTGCCTGGGCGGCAGCTAACTACAAGATCAAAGATAAGGATGGTCGCGTTCATTTCTGAGCTGCCTGGGCGGCAGCTAACCAGCAGACTCAGGAAAACGCTCGCCGCCAGGATTTCTGAGCTGCCTGGGCGGCAGCTAACGAGCGAGGACACGGCCCCTTGACGGGCCGGACTTTCTGAGCTGCCTGGGCGGCAGCTAACCCCACGGCGAAGACGATATTGGAGCGGTGGTTTTTCTGAGCTGCCTGGGCGGCAGCTAACAGGTTCATGTTGGAGGCCATGCGTCCGCCCACTTTCTGAGCTGCCTGGGCGGCAGCTAACGTTGATTGCCCGCGCCTATATCGCTCAGTTCTTTTCTGAGCTGCCTGGGCGGCAGCTAACGACACGCTGACCGGGCTTGTGCCCGGCCTGGAGTTTCTGAGCTGCCTGGGCGGCAGCTAACCTGGCGGAAAGCTGCCCGACCAAGATTTTCTTTTTCTGAGCTGCCTGGGCGGCAGCTAACGGGCGGCTGTCGGCAGATGAGCGCCGCGTGCTTTTCTGAGCTGCCTGGGCGGCAGCTAACAGCACCCAAGGCAAGAGCGAGGCTGAGGTGGATTTCTGAGCTGCCTGGGCGGCAGCTAACGTGGCCCACCTGGAAGCTGACGACGCGCAAATTTTCTGAGCTGCCTGGGCGGCAGCTAACGCTCCACCGCCCAATCGCGGAGACGGTGGAACTTTCTGAGCTGCCTGGGCGGCAGCTAACATGGCGGGCTGCCAGCCGGATAGAACGGACAGTTTCTGAGCTGCCTGGGCGGCAGCTAACCTCCGCCCGCCGCAGCTCCGGCCATAGCCGGATTTCTGAGCTGCCTGGGCGGCAGCGAACAACTGGCTGGCCATCAATCTCGTTCCAGCTATTTTCTGAGCTGCCTGGGCGGCAGCGAACCCCTGGCCCGTTCTGTATCCGACCAGGTTTATTTTCTGAGCTGCCTGGGCGGCAGCGAACTGGAGATCCCGACGACGAGGGCCAGCTTTTGGTTTTCTGAGCTGCCTGGGCGGCAGCGAACGGTTGCTGGCCGGGCTCCCAAGGCTTGATCCATTTCTGAGCTGCCTGGGCGGCAGCGAACCTTGCGTGGAGTGGAGGGTTTCTTTTTGACCTTTTCTGAGCTGCCTGGGCGGCAGCGAACGTTGATATAGAGTGGTATGCGCTACCGAGAAATTTCTGAGCTGCCTGGGCGGCAGCGAACCCCATCTCCGGTTCTTTTCCCGGCAGGAAGGATTTCTGAGCTGCCTGGGCGGCAGCGAACCAAGTGCTGGAGGCTGCCCTGGAGCAACGCCATTTCTGAGCTGCCTGGGCGGCAGCGAACGGGGCGCCGGGAGGCTGGGGGCGCCTGCGGACTTTCTGAGCTGCCTGGGCGGCAGCGAACGACGACTGTGGCGCGTGAATACCCCGGTGTCATTTCTGAGCTGCCTGGGCGGCAGCGAACAGCGTCTCGGTGTCGTCTACCCAGGGCAGGGTTTTCTGAGCTGCCTGGGCGGCAGCGAACGTGCAGTTTACGCAGCAAATGGGTGGCGCGCTTTTCTGAGCTGCCTGGGCGGCAGCGAACGGCCAAAGCGGGCGATACGACGGCGATGATCTTTTCTGAGCTGCCTGGGCGGCAGCGAACCGGGAATATTGAATTCAGTATTGCGGCAGTCATTTCTGAGCTGCCTGGGCGGCAGCGAACAGTCTTTTGGTTTGGCTCGTATCTTGCGTTGCTTTCTGAGCTGCCTGGGCGGCAGCGAACCTCATGGACATCATGTTCGAGCGCAACGCGACTTTCTGAGCTGCCTGGGCGGCAGCGAACCACACAATGGGTACGGTCAGGTTTCCTATAAATTTCTGAGCTGCCTGGGCGGCAGCGAACGACGCCAGAAAGGAATCCAGCTCTTGCCGGATTTTCTGAGCTGCCTGGGCGGCAGCGAACTAGAGTATATCAAAATTAATGTGCTGATTGTTAAAGAGCTTTCACCAAAAAAAGCGGCATTACCCTTTCAGAAGCAATACCGCTAAGTCATTGATTATTAGCTGCCTATTTTCATGTTAGAAAAAAGGGTCAAAACCAGGGCACGGTGGCGCTGGGGCTCAAGCCGTAATGGCTGAATGAGCCTTCCGATGAAGACGCTGCAGGTTTGCCATGTTCAATAAATAGGCTGAAACGCTGTTGAGTAGATCGACTATTGATCTGCACAAACGGTAGCTCAATTCGTCGTGCCGCCACCTTGGCGTAAATACTCCTTGCTTCCTCTTCGCTAATGCTGTGCCGTTTGGCATAGCGCTTGGCACGGCTCTCGCTGCCCGTGTTGAACTGCTTCCGCGCCACGTTGATATGCTGAGCACCCGCAGGAACTTCCAACACTGCGCTTACCTGCGTGTGATCCCGCATGCCTGTCAGCCAATCCATACCCATCAGCTGCTGTAGTCGCTCATGGGTGCCATGCAAACGCAAATGGCTGCCTAACGTGCGGGCACGAATACCGTGTTTATGGACTGGAAAGCTCACGCCTAGATCCGTTGCCTGTAGGTCGAATAGCGCTCGATGCAACTTGTTGTAAAGCGCCCCCATCAGCATGGCTTCGGGAAAGTCGGGGTCGGGCCTTAGCCGGATATCGATGTAATGATCCATGGCTTACCCCGCTTCGCCGAACACGCCACCACGGATGAGTGTTGCCATCACAAAGTGCTGGTTTTCCTTGGAAGGCACTTGATCTTTGATCATCCAGTTATCCAGCAGTGAGTAAAAGTCGGCCTTCTGCTTGGGCTGGCGGTACGCTTTGCCTTGAGTGGTCACTGAACCATAAGGCTCGACAGCAATAGGCCCAAGATCTTCATCGTTTTCATTGGGGTACCAGGTGTCGATGGTACGGATGGCGTTACCCAGTTTTTGCGAGTGAATACCGGCAATATCGCTGACGTGGTAAAGCGTTTTGCTTTTGTCGCCTCGGCCTCGATCAAGAATCAGCTCTTGAGAAGGGAACACCTCTTGACCACTGCCCATGCGGACATAGGCCACCACCTCCAGCAGCAAGTGCTGCTCGCCCGCCAACGCAGCGGCGATGACACCCGCCAGCTCTTTAAGCTCGGCAGTATCCTCGAAAGCACGCAACGAAAGTGACAGTGCATCAAACGTCCACTCTTTGGTGGCTTTGCCTTGAGCCAACTGGCGAATACTCACTTCTACTTGCTCTGCGCCCATGCGGTTGCGCCACAAAAAACGACCATTGGCGAGGTTATTGGCATAACGATGCGCCAGCTCGCCGAAGCCTTGTGCTTGTTTATATTCGGCAACGGCCTGTTCCAGCTTGGCTTGGTACTCAGCGTTATTACAGGCTGACGGTGTTCCCGCACCAGCCAGCACGCGCAAGGTGAAACGGGCGACCATGGTATCTGCATCATGGGGCAGTGTGGCTACATCGACGGTTTGTAGATTGGGGTTTTCAATCTGCGCATCTAGTTTTGCGGGGTCTTGGTCTTTGGCTTTCAAGCGGTTGGAAATGGTGCCGCGCACCGATTTTTCGCGCACCTCAACCGGCTGCCACTGCTGTTCATCTTGCCGCTTATCCCAGTTGCTGGCGTATAGCAGTGCATCGGAAGGGTCGAGCTTGCGCTCAAACGCGAGGACGGAAGCGGTTTTGAGGGTATCGTTTTTAGCCATGATAAAGCTCCTTGTTTACTGTGCTGAGGCGCGAAGGTGATAGTCGTTATTGAGACGGTAGAGGCCCGCTTCTTCGTCGTTATCAACGTACCAAAGCAGGTCTTCAGGTTGCTTCATGCGGTGCGGGCTAACCCATTCACCCATGGAATAGAGGCTTTCGACAAAGCGGAACGGGGTCTTGGTATCGCGGGCGTTGGCGACTTCACCTGGTTGGAAAAGATCTGAAATAGCGCCATAACCCACTGGAATGGGCACCAGCCAGCCACGATAGGGCCGCTGCGCCTGCCAAACGGGCTTCTCGTTGGGTTCGCCTTCATTTTCTAACGTGCACACATGGTTAAGACGAGAGAGGTCTAACCATGCATCCAGTAAACTGGCGTCTGGATGTTGCTGTTGCAGTGTTTGAAGGTGCTCGGTGAGGTAATCATCCCGCAGTGTGAGGGCAAAGCCCGGCAGCCAGCGCCGCTTTAAGCGCGCGAACTGCGTTTGACGCCGCTCTTCATCGTCATCAAGCATGACCCATTGCGGGCGTTGTTTGTGGCTTGGTACCGCACGGTTAGGGATGACACTGCCTCCGGCAATGCGCATGCCCGATACAATCTCACTGATTTGATGGGCGATAACCTCATGCTCGCTTTCTGCAGCGCCGGTATCAATCGAGAAAATCAGCGTGATATCCAGATGGATACGCCCTTCTTCTACAATCGCTGCCGTACCGCCTGTCTTATCCACCGGATTACGCGTCAGGTGAAAGCCACGGATGTAACCACCCTCAGTGGCCTGGGCTTCAAAGTCATGGCAAATAACCCCAACGCGGCCTAACGAAACAGGAAGACTCGCCTCTGCTAACTTCCGCTCTAGAGCATGCATCAAACCTACAAATGCACTCATGGCAGGAAAGCCCCAAGTCATTGGGCTGGAAATCGCGTTGGCGTTTTGTACCCGTAGGCGTGGCAGAACTAGGAGGTTTTTTACTTCACTCATCGTCATCACCTCCTGGCAGGTTGGTTAAGTCTTCCGTTAGGCTTTCCATCCAGCGGCGATCACGATCCTGCAGGCGTTGAGGGGTCGCATCTTTTGCGAGCGCTTTCTTCCAGTGCCGGAACTCCACATCCCCCAAAGGCAGCTTTCCGCCTAACGCGGTATTGAGCCAGCTAGCAAAGCGGTGGCGAATATCGTCGGCCCACTCCACACTGTTTCGCGCTTCACGAAAAGCGATATCCTCTTCGGCGCGACCAGGGTCTAGCCAATACATTTCTTCTACTGATAATTCGCACTTTTCATCGTCGCTCCAGCCCGCAGGCAGGCTATGCATCTGCATGGCAAACAGCGCCAACTCATCCATCAACATGGCGGTGTAGTCATCGCGCAGGTCGCGGGTGTGCATGTCTGACGTAGGGTTGGTTTCAAGAAACTGTTTGAGGTCTTTAACCAGCGAACGTACGTCTGAACGACTGCCAAAGACGCCAGGATGAGAGAAAACCGATGCGACTTTCAGCGGTGGGCGAATATCGCGCACATTCCAACTGGGTGGCATGGAAGCTAACAAATAGTTATTGCCGCCCCGCTCGCTATTCAGCTGCGAGATGTTTTGTGGCTTGGTACCGCCCATTTTCTGTGCAGCCAAGTTGGGATAACTGCGCACCGAGTGCTCAGCGTATTTGCCTTCCCGCTTGGCTTTACGTGCCTCTTTGGCCTTTTCGCTAAAACGGTCATAGTTAATGGTTTGAAAGACACGGTGCGCCAGAGAAGTGGCGTAGAGCGGTGCTATCAGATGGAAGTTCTCAGCGTCATTTTCTACGTCTGCGGCATCATCTCCCACCAGCCAGTAGAGCTGTTTGCCTCGGGTATGCGAGGCATGCTCACCGCGCGGTTCGGTAATCGCTGCAAAGGCGCTGATCCACGCCTGAGCTTGCTCAGGATTATCGCTTAACGCTTTTGCCAGCTCAGTGTCATTTTCCAGCGCCCGCTCAAGCAGCGACTTTCCCTCAAATTGCAGCTTCAAGAACTTATAGACATCCAAGGCGGCAGCGTTCCCTACGACATCGCCCGCAAAATCAGCGGGCAGCGTGTGGCTGCCGACAAGAGAGTGGTTATTTAGCGACTCAGGTGGGGCGTAAAGATTGGAGCCTTTGGCATCGGGATGAATAGGCTTGAGGGAGTGGGTGACGACTTGTAGTTGGCCAACGCGTCTTGCTGCATCGTTGACCCAGGTATCGAATTGAAATTGCTCCACTAGCGCCTGGTATTTGGGATCGTCGGGCTGCAGCTTTTCCGCCTTGGTATCGAAGCGCTCTTTTAAAAATTGCTCAATCGCACTTCGAACACCCTTCTGCTGACTATTTTCCATAGATCATCCTTAAGGGACTCACTTAATTAAAATGAAGCTGCATTCACACTAAGCCAACCCTCATATTTTTGCAAACCAATTATTGCGCAGCATGCAGCATATAGCTCCCTGTGCTATTATTTTATCTCTGTTGGACATACAGCTCAGTAAAATTAATGCGCTGCAATTTTTAGCTGCCGCACAGGCAGTCCCAGCGTGACATCCTTTTAATTCAGTACTACTATTAGTACTACTATTTGAGAGCGCTTATGGCAAAGCTTGATAAGCTTTTGGATAAAGCACGTCGGCAGCCTAAAAGCATGGGCTTCGACGAGTTAGCGTATCTTTGCGATCACTACTTTGGCCCTCCTCGCCAGCAAAAAACCAGCCACAGGGTGTATAAAACACCTTGGCCCGGCGACCCTCGCGTTAATATCCAGCGGGGCAAAAATGGCGAAGCCAAGGCTTATCAGGTACGCCAAGCGCTCGCTGCCATTGATAAATTGTCGTCATCAGCATGACGATTGGAGTTGCACCATGGTGAACCATACCCATTACACCTACCGCATTCGCTGGTCTGAAGAAGACGACCAATTCGTTGGTTTATGCACCGAGTTGCCCAGCCTCTCTTGGCTTGCCGATACTCACCAAGAAGCGCTGGAAGGTATTCTTTCCCTCGTTGCCGATGTAGTGGTCGATATGGAAGCCGAAGGCGAAACACCCCCCACTCCACTTTCTGAACGCCACTACTCTGGTCGTTTTAATGTGCGCATTCCCCCGGAAAAACACCGTGAGCTTGCGATTAAAGCTGCAGAGGAAAATATCAGCCTCAACCGCTTAGTCAGTGACCGGCTCGCGAACGCTTAGCTAGCGGCTGCGCCAAAACCCCAACACCGGGTGATACCCCCACCGCTGGTTTCTAGCCGAGGCAGTGACCGTGCCGAAGGTACGGGCGGCGCGATCCAGGGAGATAGCCAAGTCTTCCGCTAAGTCAGCCAGCGCCGTTAAGTAGTCGCTTGCGCCCCATGGTTGTATCCGCTCGCCCTGTTCTTCTGATAGATCTATCCGCAACAGCAGGCTTTCTTCCACCGGTACGTAGAGCTTTTCGCCTCGCTTTGCGCCATCGTCTACGCGGTGTAGCGTCCAGGTTTCACCGCCCTCATCAGGCAACAACGCTAGCGTTATTTCAGGTTCGAGCTGCTGGCGAAATGGATCACGCTGAATCAATACACCGGTTAAATGTAGCTGCGGCATCACATGCCAACTGTAGGCTCCTAAGGGCGGAGGCTTGGGCGTTTTGCCAATTCGTAGCTCTTTTTTGGTTAACGGCTCGGCAGGCTGCTCGATCATCAGTTGGTGCAGCCGCTCATGTTCCAAATCGACAAGGCTATCTTTGGCGTGCAGTGTTTCCCGCGCCAGCACACGGGGGCGGGCGTCAATCACCTTGTACTCATCTTCCGTTAACAGCTCACTAAGCGAGTGGCTACTTAGCCGCCATTGAAGATCTGTTTCAAAACCAGGTTTGTGAAAAGCAGGCTTTCCAGGCTGCTCCCAATGCTTGAGATTGGTATCGAGCAGCAAAATATTGGGCGACTCACACACCTGCTCGCGATGTCGGCGTACGCGGCCCGCCAACTGAATAATCGAGCGCATAGAAGAAGGCTCCACTATGGCCCAATCATAGTCGTGGTCGCGGCCCACCTCCGTTACCGGCGAGCCAAGCACAATAAACAAGTGGTCGCTCTCTTCACTGCTATCCAATAGGCGGCGGATATCCGGCTGCTGAAAAACGCGATCAGGCTCCGCCCGTTGCAGTGTTCGATCTAACTGGCGCTCAATGCCAGAGCGCATCACCAACGGGTGGCGGGAGTGGTAAACGCAGAGGTGGATGCGCACACCTTCCGGCGCGCCCTGCTGAAACAGCACCCTGGCGACATCCACTAAGGGATCAATATTAGCCATGCGAACCAAACCAAAGCTGACCCGCTTGCCCGAATGTGGATCAACGGAATGATGCTGCTGGTGAAGCGCTAGCGCATTTTGACGCAGCAGGGTCGCAATCGTTGGCCTTACCTCTTCAGGGCGTTTGCTCAACGGCGGTAACGCTAAAATATCTGCACGGCGGCGTACTGGGCTTTTGGCCAAACGTTCTAAGCGGCGCTTGGCAAAAGCGTTGTGTGCGGCCTTGAAGGTCTCGCTACTGGCGCAGTTTTCATGCTGGCGGTCATGCTCGTCGAACCAGGCACAGCAAATATCCACCGCCAAGCCTGGTTCGCCACGATGGCGTTGAAAAGCTTCACGACCGCTTCGGTAGGCTTCATACAACCCTTCAACCAGCGCAGGCGGCAAGGTGGCCGATGAAAGCAGCACCCGTGAACCTAGCAGCCCGGCCCAATTGACTAATCGAGTAAGCGCAGGTAGGTCGTTGATATCGAAATCGTCGATTTCATCGAGCACTAAATCGCTGCTCATTAGGCGCAGCATGGGCACGATCTGTCGCCCACCGCGTGTGCTTTCCGTGGCAGGCACGAGATGGTCAACGGTACATACCAAAATGGGCGCGGCGATTAGCGCGCGGGTGCCCGGCTCACCGCTTAAACGACGCAGCACCGGGTGGCTATCAAAATTACCGTCAAACACAACATGGGCATCTTCTTCGATCAGCGCTTGTTTGGAGGCTGAACCACTAGCTTCGGCTTCTTGCTCGTAGTGCTCAAACAGGGCTTTATTAGCGCTGCCACCCACGCGCACGGCGAGTTCGTCTTCACCCAAATTCAAACGGTCACGGAGGGCTTGGCCGGTTTGCAGGGTTAATGTGCGTAGCCCCAGTGCAATGCTAAAGCGCGCGCCCTGCTGAGGGTCGGCCAGGGCGTACATAATGCGCCCATTGGCGAGGGTTTTACCGCAGCCGGTAGACGCCATGTTAATGCCAAAGAAGCCTTGGCGCTGGCTGCACTCCCTAAGCGATTGCGCTAGGTCGAAAGCTTTATCTTGCCAGCGAAAGCGTGGGTGGCTACTGCGCTTACGAAAGCCTTTATGGCGCGCCAAGCGAGGCAAGTGGCTGTCTACACTGGGTAGCGCACGGGCGACCGCAGCGGCGTGTTTCTCAACTCCTAAAATATGCTCGTCTAACGGCTGATTGGGCTGCCCGGTTTTGCGCACGGTATTGGCTATTAACGGGTAGTTAGGTTCGCCGCGCACGCGGTGCTGGAGGTCTTCCAGGCTTGAGTAGTGGTGGTCGGCCAGCATTAAGCTAAGCCGGGCTAAGTGCATAACGTAGCGGCTTTCCAGCCAGTGGCCATCCTGTTGCAGCCGCGCCTGTAACCGCGTGGCAAGCTTCGTTGCGCGCTCACGCCAGCGTTGCGTGCTAACGGGTAATCCGCCCTTGAATTGCCAGTAGGGCGCGATGCGCGCTGGGTCTTGCGTCTCGGGAATCTCATTCCACTCAGCACTGATGGACTCAAACAACTGGGGCAGCTGTTCAGCTTGCAGGTTGGTCTTTCCACCCCAGCGCTGGGGCGTATCAGCATCCGTTGGCGGCGACTTCAGCGGCAGGCGGTGGTGACTAAGCACCAACCAACCAAGAGCGGCAGCCAGCGGTGGCAAACGACTAAACACCGCTGAAGTAGCGCCGTCTAGCCCATCACGCTCTAACCCCACCAGCCAGTCCTGCTCTTGATAGTCACCTTCGGCCAGGCGCGCCAGCCAGGTGGCGTCATCGTCACTCCCCACAAAGGCTTGAAACAGACGCAGCGATATCCACTCATGACGGTATAAGTTGCGCCCATCTACTTTGCCTTTGAGCCGCTGCTGAAAAGCATCACAGGCTTTCCCAAGATCGTGCAGTAACGCGGCCAAGGCAGTGAGCAAGAGAATATCTTCACCGCTGTGCCAGTCATTTTCATCGCGGCGGCGCAGGATATCTCGGGCGGTGGTATTGGTCGGTACGGCTCCATTGAGATTGAACTGGGCAGCATCCCCCACTACCCACATCAGCTCGCTGTGGTCGTGGCCACGAATCCAGTGGCAGGCAACGGCGGTATTCTTACGGGCGGTTTTACGCAACAGCTTACGCAGCGTATCCAGCCCGGCTTGGGTAATCGGTGTTTGCCACGCGCGGTCGCCCCGGCGTTCGGCAAACTGGTCGAGGATGCGGCGCGTTTCTTTTAGGGCATTTTTATTGCACTGGGAAATCAGCAGCACGTTCATGAATCAGTGCTCCCAAGCGCTTGGGCGACGTCCTTGAGCGTATCAATCATGAAGTCGAGGGATTCGGTACGGGTTAAGCGCTCAATACACGCTTGGCGGAACTCTTGCTCTTCATCGCCGCGCATGGCGGAAATAAACGCCTGGGGCAGGATGACGGCGTCTTTTACCAAGTCCGCCACATCAAAAACCAAGCCGCCCCGGCGGGTTTTACCGTGCAGTACTGCCAATCCATGAGGAATCCCCAGTACCCAAGTGGCGGTCGCCGCCAACCCGTAAGCGAGATAGTTGCCGTGATCGAGAAAGCGATTGGCGGGATCGGTGCCTGTGCCACGCTTGGCGCGGGTAAAGTCGCCGTAACCTACGGCAATAACGGCAAGCTTAAAGAGCGTCTTGGTCAGTCGCGCTTCTAAAGTGAGTAGGTCAATCGTGCTAGGTGCTTGGCTAATCGCTTCGCGGTGATGGGCAAGGGCACTGTGTAGGTGGTCGGTGGCAATGCTAAAGCCTGCCTCTTTCATCACACGGCTTGTCCACAGCGCTTCAATACGCGCAAGGCGCGCCTGCTGAAATGCGCGGGCGGCATCCAAGCGTTTGGCATCATCAAACCAAAAACGCACCCAATATTGCAGATACTCCGTGGGCCGGTACTCGCTTTGTGGCGTCAGCCAAGCGACATCCACATCCACTTCATTGGCAGCGAACAGCGGTGTGCCACCGCCTCCACAGAATCCGACTAACACACCCGCTTTGGCGAGTTCACGCATGGCGGCTTGGGTAATCGAGGTGCCCGTTCCCAGCAACAGGGAAGTGGTATTGGCAATGGGGATATTCCAGTAGCGGGATTTGCTGCCCTCATCGGTCACGTACTCCACTCGCCCACCATTCACCAATACTCGGCAGTGCTGGAGGTAATAAAGGTTTGCACGCTTGGAATGCAGGATGGTTTTAAGGTCAGAAGGCGAAAAGTCATCCATGGCAGCTCTCCCTATATTTTTTACCTATCTAATCATCCTTCGCTTTATAACGCCATTAATCTTCGCCATTCTTAGCCCGTCTGATTCACCCCGGCCCTGCGCTATCGTCGTGCTACGCTTAATGCTAATTCACGGCTTTTAGGTGTTCTGTTATGCGCTTACGTCAACTTTCACGGGGTACCTTGGCGGCGGGGGGCGGCGCTGTTGCTGTCGCTGCCTGTTCAGGCACAGACCAGTGCCGATTGGGCAGCTTACGATGAGGTGTTTGAGCGTGGGGCGCAGCACGCGCAGTGGTGGGATGCGGGTTGGACGGGCATCTATGCCGCCAGCCTTGCGTTTGATGCTTACCAATCCAGCGAAGCCAGCGACCCGGACGACCGTTTTGATGCCCGCGTAGGAGCCGTAAAATCCGCCTTAGCGCTGGGCGGTATGCTGACGGATCGCCAGCCGCATCAGGCGGCACTGGTAGAGTACGAGCGCCTTAAAGCGCAGGGTGAGTTAAGCGGCGTGCAGGCGTTGGGGCTTTCGCTTGCCCAGGCGGAGCGTGAACGCCGTGGGTTTGAGGCGCGGGTTAGCTCGCTGGTGGTGAACACTGTGGCGGGGGCGGTAATTGCCGCTGACGGTCGCGAGCGGGATGGTGCCATCAACTTCGCTACAGGCATGCTGATTAATGAGCTGCAAATTTGGACGCAGCCTAATCAGGCCTCCAGCGCGATTAACCGCTTTCAGCCTGCCCGCGTGTCTCTTGGCCCCATCACGTTAGAAGGCGAATACGCGCTGATGGTATCGCCCCAGCAGATTGGCGCTACCTGGCGCTATTAGGTCGTTACCTTCTCTCTACACTATTTATCTATGTTTAGTGCCTGAATTGCCATTGTCGCTTTGTTAGGCACTTTTGGAGTGGGCGGAAGATTAGCGCGCTTACCGTTGTCAGCGCGCCGTGAGCGCGTAAAATATCCGCCACTTTTTTGGTTTCACCAAATGTTATGTTATAACTTATTTATTCGATAGCGAGGACGCTCGATGAGTGAGCACATGCATCGCCATAACAAGGAAGGCCCTTGTCATTTTTCGCTGATGTCGTTGTCTGCCACTAAGCGGTTGGGCTTTGTCGCGCTCCCGTTGCTGGCGCTTTGGGGGCTGGTGGTGTGGGCAGGCGGGTGGCCGTTATGAGTGAACGTTCCTCTTCGCGTTTGCAGCTGCACGACCTGCACTTGGCCCAGGGCCGTCGCACGGTGTTAGAACATGTGGATGGCGATATTAAGCCCGGCGCGATTACCGCATTAATCGGCGCGAACGGTGCCGGTAAAAGCACGCTGATTCAGGCCATTATGGGTGAGCTTCGGCCGATTAGCGGCAAGGTGGTATGCACGGTGGATAAAGCGCGCCGTGCCTGGCTGCCCCAGCAGCTGGCGTTAGACCTCACCTTCCCCATGAGCGTGGAAGAGCTGGTGATGACCGGCAGTTGGCCCAGCCACGGGGCGATGAAAGGTTACTGTGCGGCCCACTATCGCAAAGGCCGCGAGATTATGGCGCGCCTGGGTATTTCTCACTTGGCTCACCGCCCGCTGGGCGAGCTTTCCGGCGGCCAGCGCCAGCGGGCGCTAATTGGCCGCACGCTAATGCAGGAAGCAGAGCTGCTGCTGCTAGACGAGCCGTTTGCCAACGTAGATAGCGATACGGTCGATATTTTGATTCGCATCTTGCGCCAGATGGCCGATGAGGGTGTCACGATCATTATTGTGCTGCACGATATGGACCACCTGCGCCGCTTGGCGGATGAGGTGTTGATGCTGAATGGCGGCCATGGCCGTTGGGTCGCTCCCAGCGCGCTCAACCACCAGCATGCCCCGGCCCAAGTGGTGCCGTTTACCTTAGGAGGCCGTCATGCTGGCACTGCTTGATGCATGGTTCATTGCACCGTTTGATTACGGCTTTATGCGCCGTGCCGTGGTCGGCGGGCTTGCCCTTTCATTGGCCGCGCCGCCGCTGGGGGTGTTTTTGGTGCTGCGCGGCATGAGCCTGATTGGCGATGCCATGGCCCACGCGATTCTGCCCGGCGTGGCGCTGGGCTTTTTGCTGGCAGGCTTTTCGCTGCCGGTGATGAGCGTGGGCGGCGTGCTGTTTGGGGTGATGGTGGCTTTGCTAGCAGGGGCGGTGTCGAAAATGGGCGGCCAGCGGGAAGATGCCGCTATGGCGAGCTTTTTTATTATTTCGTTAGCCGCTGGGGTCATGCTGATTTCCATGGGAGGCAGCAGCGTGGATTTAACCCACGTGCTGTTCGGCTCCATTTTGGCGATTAACTCGACGGCGCTGCTGCTAATCGCCTCGATCAGTACGCTGATTGTGATCACTCTGGCGATTATCTTCCGCGCCCTGGTGGTGGAGTGTTTAGACCCGCTGTTTTTACGCGGCCAAAGTAGTCGTAGCGGTTGGGTACATAGCGTCTTTTTAGGGCTGCTGGTACTGAACTTAACGGCGGGCTTCCAAACCCTGGGCACGCTGATGGCCGTTGGCTTAATGATGCTGCCCGCTACGGCGGCACGGTTTTGGAGCAAGCGGTTAGAAGGCTTGATCGGGATTGCCGTGGTGTTAGCAATGCTGGCCAGCACTGGCGGGCTGCTGCTGTCGTTCCATTTAGACACGCCCTCAGGCCCGAGCATTATTTTGCTGGCAGGGGTGGCGTATTTACTCTCGGCGCTGTTTGGCCGTTACCACAGTTTGGCCGCTAAGTTGCGGCGCAAAACCACGCCCTTGGCGCTGGAGCAGTCGCACTAGCGGGTTGATGTTCATACGGTTATTTCTTAAATCAGGAGCATGTTATGTCGCTTTTCTCTTCATCGCGTTGGCTGGTGGGCATTTCGGCCATGTTGGCACTGCCTGCCGCCATGGCCAACGAGCGGGTGCAGGTTGTCACCAGCTTTTCTATCTTGGCGGATATGGTGGAAAACGTCGGTGGAGAGCATGTGACGGTCAGCTCGCTGGTGGGCCCTGATGGCGATGCCCACGTTTTCTCCCCCAGCCCTGGCGATGCCCGTGCGCTAGCCGGGGCTGACTTAGTGGTCTTCAACGGCTTGCTGTTTGAGGGCTGGATGGAGCGCCTGATTGACTCAAGCGATTATAGCGGCCCGATGGTCACCGCCACCGACGGCCTTTCTCCGCGCGCTTTTGCAGCGCATAGCGATGATGAGCACAGTCACGATGCGCATGAGCATGAGCATCATGACGAGCACGAGCATGAGGAACAGGGTCACGACGATCATGCCCATGATGACCATAGCGGCCACGAACATGGAGACGAAGATCCTCACGCTTGGCAGGACCTGCAGCAGGCCAAGGTTTACGTCACCAATATTCGTGATGGTTTGATCGAGGCGGATAGCGCCAATGCGCAGAGCTACCAAGCCAACGCCGAGCGCTACTTGGCTGAGTTAGATGCCACCGATGGGGAAATTCGCGAGCTGCTGAGTGAGATTCCCCCGTCTTCCAGTGTGATTACCGGGCACGACTCATTTGGCTACTTCTCTAGCGCCTATGGCGTTAATTTTCTCTCGCCGGTCGGGCTCTCTACCGAAGCCGACCCCAGCGGCGCCAGCATGGCGGCTTTGGTGGATGTGATTGAGCAGGAGAACGTGCAAGCGCTGTTTCACGAGAACATGACCAACCAAGCGATCATTACACAGCTGGCGGAAGAGACTGGCCTGCCTATTGCAGGCACCCTTTACGCGGATGCGCTGGCCAGTGAAGGCGATGCTAGTACGTACCTGGGCATGATGCGCCACAATGCGCAGGTGCTGCACGACGCTCTTGCAGAGCCGGGCCATGATGATCATGGTTATGACGACCACGACCACGACCACGACCACGACGATCATGGTCATAGCCACTGATTCATACCGTGAAGACAAAAATACCGCCGACTCGGCGGTATTTTTTTGCATTGCATTTTGCGCGGTGGATGGGGAGACTTGCATCACCGACTTTCGTTAACGCTGTTTAAACCACTGCAAAGAGCCAATGCCATGCGCCTAAACGCCGATTTTAGCCACTTTGCCTGTGTCACGCCGGAGCAGTACCGCTGGGTGGCCTCCCCCAGTGCGGGCGTGGAACGAATGATGCTGGACCGTATCGGCGATGAAGTGGCCCGCGCCACTAGCCTGGTGCGCTATGCGCCTAATAGCCAGTTCAGCCACCACACCCACGACGGCGGCGAGGAAATTCTCGTGCTAGAGGGCGTGTTTGCGGATGAGCATGGCCGCTACCCCGCTGGCAGCTACCTGCGTAACCCGATTGGCACTGGCCATACGCCGCAGATTGGCGAAGAGGGCGCGCTGATACTGGTTAAGTTGCATCAGTTTGATGAGAACGACCTGCTCCAACTGGCGATTCCTGCTCACCGCTTGCCCTGGCAGCCTGACCGTCGGCCGGGCATTACCTACAAAATGCTGCACACCTTTGGCGATGAGCGGGTCAGCCTGGAGCGTTGGGAGAGCGATACCACCATCGACTACCCTGCCCTGCCCGGAGGCTTAGAGCTATTGGTGCTGGAAGGTTCGCTGTGCGACGCGGGCAGCGAATACCCGAAAGGCAGTTGGTGTCGCTACCCACCGGGTGCGGCCCCGCAGCTTCGTGCAGGCCAACACGGTGTGATGATGTACGTTAAGCGCGGGCACCTATCTGACGCCCTTTCCCAGGCTAGCGCGCCAGGCCAATAAATGGCAGCAGAGTGAGCAGCGCAATCAGAACCACCGCCACCATGACCAGCGTTACCTGAAACGGGTGCTCCGCTAAGCGACGCCAGAGGGTTGGCGCTTCATTGCGGGCCAGCGCCTCTTTATGGGCTTGGCGTGCGTTAGCTTGGCGTTCGGCCTGATACTCGGCCAATGCGGCCTCTGCGTCATCACGCTGGACAGGGTTGCGCAGCCAAATGGCATCGACCCCCAGGCGGAAAAAGCCCGCCTGGGTTTCGTACACATCAAAGCCATGCTCATCCAGCAGTTGGCGGACTTCCATGGCTTCTTCATCGGTTACATGGCGCAACCGAAACAGCAAATGGGCCATCTTAGTCGCCCATGGCTGCCATGCGGTCGGCTTGAATCACTTCAATCCAGTAGCCATCCGGATCTTTCACGAAGATAACGTCTTTCATCTTGCCCTGGTCGGCACGCTTCACGAAGGTTACGTCGTGCTCATCAAACCACGCCTGGGCGGCTTCTAAATCCGGCACGTTGAAGCAGATATGGCCAAAGCCCTGGGGCTCGGCGTTGCCATCGTGGTAGGCAAAATCCTGCTGGGTTTCGGTGCCCCAGTTGTGGGTCAGTTCTAACAGGCCTTTCTGGCTAAAGGTCCAGGCGGTGCGGGCTTGGGTATCTTCCGGCACGCTGTCGCTGGCTTCCACGTTGGCGAGGAAGTAGAGCGAAAACTGCATCTCTTCAAAGTCCAGGCGGCGCAGCACCTGCATACCGAACACTTTGGAGTAGAACGCCAGGGCGCGTTCCGGGTCTTTTACCCGCAGCATGGTGTGGTTTAAGCGAAAACCCTGAGTTTGTGGGGCAACGGGGGCAACGCCTGGGTGCTGTTCACCTTGAAACGACATACAACTCTCCTATTGCGGGTTGGGGCATTATGAAAAGTATGCTGATATAACGCAAATTCTTTGACGAACATATTACCTTGTACAAGGCTTAGGCTGCTAACAGCGTCAAGCTGTCTACCGCTATTTGCGTATTGATCATTTTGCTTACTTCCCCCTGTTATGAGGGCGCAGGTTGTATATTTCCAGCCCTCACCCAAGGACCCTTTATGTTCCGCGATCGAAACGTACTAGGTGAGCCGTTAACACCCTGCCGCCACTCTCTTAATCGTTGCTGAAAAGTAGCGGCTGCACTGGGGCTTTACAGCCTCGCCCAAGGCTAGGATAGTACCCACCAACGACAGGGGCGCCGCCCAGCGGCTGAGAAGCACCCTTCGAACCTGAACCGGATAACGCCGGCGTAGGGAGTCGTGGTGCTCACCACCACCCCCTTCGCCGGGAGGAAACCATGACCTACCCCCCACTTGGCGACATGCTCGTCACTCTGCGCGATACCACGCCGCTTGTTCACTGCATGACTAACTATGTCGCGATGAACAGCACGGCTAACCTACTGCTGGCTACGGGTGCCTCGCCTGCCATGCTGCATGCCCCTGAAGAGGTGGCTGAATTCACCGCAATAGCGGGCGCACTCTCCATTAACATTGGCACGCTCTCTACCCCTTGGGCAGAGTCGATGCAGCTTGCCGCTCGCACGGCTAAAGAAACAGGCACCCCATGGGTGTTAGACCCAGTAGCGGTCGGGGCCACCGCCTTTCGTCAGCAGGTCTGCACCGCGCTGCTTGCCCATCGGCCTAACGTCATTCGCGCCAACGCATCGGAAGTCATGGCGCTCACTGGCTTAGCCAGCCAAGGTCGCGGCGTCGATGCCACCACCACAACGGAGGATGCCGCCCAAGCGGCGATCAAGCTGGCACAGCAGCAGTGCTGCATTGTTGCCATGACCGGCGAAACCGATTTGATTACCAATGGCACCCACCACTACCGTTTAACGGGCGGCCACGCGCTAATGCCGCGCGTAACCACCCTGGGCTGCGGGTTAAGCGCTTTGGTAGCGGGTTTTTTGGCCGCCAACCAGGCCCATCCACTTTCGGCAACGCTGGCTGCGCTGGCGTGCTTCAGCATTGCCGGAAGCCGTGCGGGGCAGCAGGCCAGTGGGCCGGGCAGTTTTCAGGTCGCGCTACTGGATGCGCTGTATGCCCTTACCCCTGACGATCTCTCTTCTCTTAGCCAGCTGGAGACGCTCCATGCCGTTTGATCTTGCGCTCTATTTAGTCACCGATGCTGCGTTATGCGCCGAAACGGGGCTTGAAGCGACCGTGGAAGCCGCCGTGAAGGGGGGCGTGACCATGGTGCAGCTGCGCGATAAGCATGCCAGCGATGAGGCCATGATTGCCCAGGCAACACGGCTGAAAGCACTGCTGGAAGGTAGCGGTGTGCCCTTGATTATTAATGACCGGCTAAGTGTGGCCATCGCCAGCGGTGCCGACGGCCTGCACGTGGGTCAAAGCGATACCGCGGTTCAAGAGGCGCGGGCGGCGCTGGGGCCGCAGGCCATTCTAGGACTGTCGATCAACACCCTCGCGCAGCTTCGTGACGCGCCCATCGCGCAGTTGGACTACGTCGGGTTAGGCCCCATTTTCGCCACTGCCAGCAAGCAGGATCATGCTCGCCCCATCGGCTTCGAGGGCCTGGCGGAGCTGGTGCGCGCCTGCCCGTTGCCTAGCGTGGCGATTGGCGGCTTAAAGGCGCAGCACGCCGCCCAAGTGAGTGCCGCCGGTGCCCAAGGGATGGCGGTGATTTCTGCGATCTGCGGCCAGCCCGACCCTTACCGGGCGGCGCTGGCGTTTCGCGCCTCATGAGTCGGCTCGACCAACTGACCGCCTTCGTGAAAGTGGCGGAGCTTGGCAGCTATACCCGCGCTGCCGAGGCATTGGATCTTTCACGTACGCGGGTGTCGCGGCAGGTCATGGCGCTAGAGGAGACGCTAGGCGCTCGCTTGATTCAGCGCACGACGCGGCGGCTGCATCTTACCGATGCGGGAGAGCGCTATTTAACCCATGCCCAGGCCATTTTGCTGGCGCTGGAGGAGGCCGCTGCCGATGTCGGCAGTGGCACTCACACTGTGAGTGGGCGGCTGCGCATCAATGGTCCCATGAGTTTCGGCACGCGCTATCTCGCGCCTCAGGTAGCGCAGTTCATGCAGGCACACCCCGCACTCGACGTACGCCTCGATCTCAACGACCGCCGCGTAGACTTGTTGGAGGAGGGCTATGATGTCGCCATCCGCATCGGTAGCCTGCCCGACTCCAGCCTGATCGCCAGACGGCTAGCCCGCTGCCAGCTCGTGCTGTGCGCGTCACCCGGCTATTTAGCGCAGCACGGCACGCCTTTGCGCATCGAAGACCTTACCCAGCACCACTGCCTACGCTATCGCAGCGGGCAGAACAGCGGCGACTGGCGCTTCGGCCAGCAGTACGTTAGCGTCACAGGGCCGCTGGAGAGCAATAATGGGGATATGTTGACCCATGCCGCAGAAGCGGGATTAGGCATCGCCCAGCAACCCAGTTTTCTGATTCATGAGAGCATCCATCGGGGGCACTTGGTGCCGCTTCTATTAGACCTACCGCCGACCTACCTAGACATACACGCCCTCTACCCCGCACGGCGTTTTCTACCCGCCAAGGTAGCGCACTTCATCGATCAATTGGCCGATGCCTGGGGCGACCCACCCATATGGGAACAGGGGCTTGGATTATCGCGCATATCGCAACAGTAAAGTGCTCATCGGTTAGATTATCTTCTCCTTTCGCTGGTCTACAGTAGCATCATCGCATCCATGGTGATGCTCACGACGCGAGAGAGTGCTATGACGACGTTAACTACCCCGACGACAATCCTTCATGCGACCGCCCTACTGCGCGTTAGCCTAGGTGTGATGGCCCTAGCTCACGGCCTGATGAAAGTGTTCGTGTTTACGCTTCCTGGCACGGTGGGCTACTTCGAATCGCTTGGCCTGCCCGGTTTCATGGCTTACTTGACCATTGCCGCCGAAGTCGGCGGAGGCTTGGCCCTGGTGCTGGGCCTATACACCCGCTGGGTGAGTCTGGCGCTAGTACCGGTGCTGCTCGGCGCCGCCTGGGTACACCTCGGTAACGGCTGGGTCTTCTCCAATCCCGGCGGCGGCTGGGAGTTCCCAGTGTTCTGGGCCGTGGCCCTCCTGGTGCAAGCCGGCCTGGGCAGCGGTAGCTTCGTCATCAGCCGCCGACTGGCATAATCCAATGGCCTACCGAGAATCACACGTTGGTAGGCCCACTGACTGGAGTGTATCCTATGTTACCGAGTCTCTTCATTTCCCATGGCTCTCCCATGCTGGCGCTCACCCCCACCCCCGCCCATCACTTTTTACGGGAGTTGGGCCAAACCCTACGCCCTAAGGCCGTGGTGGTCGTTTCCGCGCACTGGGAGACCCCACACTTGCAGGTCAGCAGCAGCGTAAAGCCTATCACCATCCACGACTTTGGCGGCTTTCCTGATGCGCTATTTGCGGTTCAGTACCCTGCCCCTGGTAACCCTGAGCTGGCCCAACGGCTGACCAAGCAGCTCGGCGCCACGCCCGTGGAGCGCGGGCTGGACCACGGTGCCTGGGTGCCACTCTCACTGATGTACCCTGACGCTGACGTGCCGGTAGTGTCGCTTTCGCTTCCCAGCCGTTGGAGTAATACCGAGTTGATAGCCCTGGGCGAGCAGCTGGCAATGCTGCGCCAGGAGGATATTTTAGTGGTTGGCTCGGGGAGCTTGACCCATAACCTCTATGAGCTTCAGCCACAGGGTAGCCAGATACCGGCCTGGGTAGGCAGCTTTGCCGAGTGGGTTAATGCACGGCTGCGCGAGGGCGATCGTGACGCGCTGGCCAACTGGCAAACCGCCCCAGACGCCAAGCGCAATCATCCCACGCCAGAGCACTTCCAGCCGCTGCTGGTGGCTATGGGAGCAGGCGGCAGCGCCGCCACCCAGCTACACCACAGTGTTGAGCACGGCGTGCTGGCAATGGATGTCTATCAGTTTGCCTAGCGCGCTTACGCTGTGGGGCGACGTTTCAGGGTGGTGCGACGGTCGTGATAGGCAATGGCCAGACCGCTGCACATGATCAGCGCGCTGCCTACCCAGACCCAGACGTCCGGCAGTTCTCCCCAGAACCACCACCCCAGCAGCACGGCCCACAGCATGGCGGTGTAATCGAAGGGCGCAGCAATGGCGGCGGGCGCATGGCGAAAGGCCAGGGTGATGAACGCCGTGGCCCCCACCCCCAGCACCCCGGAGGCGGCAAAGCCCAGCCAGTGCCAGGGATGGGGCGTTTGCCATACCCAGGGCAGGCTGAGGCCCGTCAGTACCAGCGGTACGGCCGTCATGTAGAACACCATGGCCCACAGGTGCTCGTTGGCGCCATAGCGCCGCGCCGTGACCATCATCAGGGCATAAAATACCGCTGCGGCCAGCAAAATCATGGCGCCTAGTTGAAACGCATCTCCGCCCGGGCGAACTACAATCAGCACGCCCACAAAGCCTACCAGTGATGCTACAAGCACTGGCGGATCAATACGCTCACCTAAAAGCGGCACGGATAGCAGCGTGACAAATAGCGGTGCGACAAACGCAATGGCGGTGGCTTCTGCCAGCGGTAACAGGGTTAGCCCCCACACAAAGCACACCATGGTGGCGGTGTAGATCAACCCACGCAGCAGGTGAACGCCTGGCCGCTTGGTGCGCAGCTTACGTAGCCCGCCGCCAAAATAAGCCAACAGAGCAATGAGCGGTAACGATACCAGCGTGCGGAAAAAAATAATTTGTATCGGGGAGTGCACCGCCCCTAACCACTTTGATACTGCATCCCCTAGTGCTAAAAACAGCACGCCTAAGCACATGCAAAGTATGCCTTTTAAGGATGGCGTCATAAACATGCTCCTTGTGTTGCTATTGTTATGGTCCTACTCGGATATCACCGACATACAATAAAAAGCCCCGCCAACGTACATTAGCGGGGCGGTGAACCACTGCGGTGGTTAAAGGCTTGCGTTGACCACCATACAATCCATGCCCTGCGCCTGAAGCGTTTGGCAAGCTTGCCGCGCCTGGGATTCGTTCAGTGAGACGACACGGGCGCGAAATACTGTCGTGGGCCCCTGAAGCGGATCGATGGCAACGCGGCCTCCCACGCTCGTTGGCAGCCGCTGCGCGGCTTGGCGAGCCAATTGCTCAGCTTGGGCCGCCTGGCTAAAGGCACCTACTTGAATGCCCCAGCCAGCAGAGGCCATTTGCGCAGTGGGAGGTGCCGTCGCCAGCACGCGCTCCCGCTCAATAAAGGCTTGCAGTGGATCTTGCGAGGCAGCTTCTGGTGCCTCCTTACGTGCGGCCTCCGCTTGGAGAAGCTGGGCCTCAACGGTTTGTGCCGGCGTACTGTTAGACATGGGCCGTGTGGGTGATAGCGACGTGGCGGAGATATTAGCCATCATCGGTTGTGAGCGAGGCTGAGTAAGCGGTTGGGCTGGTCCCGCAAACCCCATAAACTCACTTGAGAAACTGGTATCAGCAAGCCATGAGCGTTGATCTCTTAGCGACGCACGCATAAAGCTGCGGTCTAGCAGATCTGCCATATGGGTATCACGGGAAGAGGAACTGAATCCACCCATCACTACGGCTACCATACGGCGGCCATCATGGACAGCAGTGGTGGCCACGTTAAAGCCTGAGGCGCGAATGAAACCAGTTTTTAAGCCATCGGCCCCTGGGTAGTCACGCACCAATCGGTTGTGGCTGGTATGGCGAGTACCGCGGTAGGTGAACTCCTGCAAACCGAAATAGTGGTAATACTGGGGAAAGTCCTGCATCACCCGCACCGAGAGCGTCAACATATCTCGCGCGGTGGTGATTTGCAGATCATCCGGTAAGCCCGAAGCATTGCGGAAGGTAGTGGCATTCATGCCCAACTCACGCGCCTTCGCCGTCATCAGGTTCGCAAAGCGTTGCTCGCTGCCTCCTAGTGCCTCTGCCACCACGACCGCCACATCGTTGGCAGAACGCACTGCCAAGGCGCGAATGGCCGTATCCACAGGAATGGAGCTACCGGCCGACAGCCATAGTTTGGTCGCCGGCATGGCAGCCGCCTGAGCAGAAACGGGCAACGGCTGATCGAGGCTTAGCCTTCCCTCCTCCAGCGCTTCGAATGTTAGGTAGAGCGTCATCATTTTCGTGAGCGACGCAGGATAGCGTGGCTCGTCAGCATTTTCAGCGTATAGCACTTCGCCGTTTTCGAGATCCACAACGATGCCTGCATAACGAGGATTCGCCTGGGCGTTGGCGCTACCCATCAGCGTCATCATCAGCATGACCAGTAGCCAGTGCGCCGCCCAAACCGTTGTGCTCACTCCCCGTGTTGTTGCCATACCAACCTCTTACTGATTGATCACACTGCCCGACACTTGGCCATTCATACGGCTGCTGCATTAGCCTAGCATGCCTTATCGTTAAATTGATCTTCCCATAGAGCATTCATCTCGATAAAGCAGCGGAAAAAGCGCAGATATAAAAAAACCGACCCCAAAGGGTCGGTTTTCATTGTGCCTACCAGAAGGAGCAGCGCTTATTCAGCGACGGCTTCTTCTTCAGCCACCGGGCGGTCTACGAGCTCAACGTACGCCATGGGCGCGTTGTCGCCAGTGCGGAAACCGCACTTGAGAATACGGATGTAACCACCCGGACGCTCGGCGTAACGCGGACCCAGCTCGTTGAACAGTTTGCCGACGGCTTCTTTGGAGCGCGTACGAGCAAAGGCCAAACGGCGGTTTGCAACGCTATCCTGCTTTGCCAGGGTGATCAGCGGCTCGATAACGCGACGCAGTTCCTTGGCCTTGGGCAGGGTTGTCTTGATGACTTCATGTTCGACCAGCGAGACAGACATGTTTTTAAACATGGCCTGACGGTGCGAGCTGGTACGATTCAGATGACGACCACTCTTACGATGACGCATGGTTGTGATTCCTTACCAAACTGGGACTCAAGTCGACACTCACGCGGAGGCCTTGTCGTCCTTCAGGCTAGCGGGTGGCCAATTTTCCAGCCGCATACCGAGGGACAAGCCACGCGCCGCCAATACATCTTTGATTTCATTCAAAGACTTTTTACCGAGGTTCGGGGTCTTCAACAGCTCCACTTCTGTGCGCTGAATCAGATCACCGATGTAGTAAATATTCTCGGCTTTGAGGCAGTTAGCGCTGCGTACGGTCAACTCAAGATCGTCTACGGGGCGCAATAGGATAGGATCAACGTGATCCTCTTCCTCTTCGACTTCCTGCTCTTTGTCAGCTTCCAGGTCGACGAAGGCGGCCAGCTGCTCTTGCAGAATGGTCGCACTGCGACGGATAGCCTCTTCCGGATCCAGGGTACCGTCAGTTTCCAGGTCGATAATCAGCTTATCGAGGTCGGTACGCTGCTCAACACGAGCGGCTTCGACCGAGTAGGAAACGCGACGAACAGGGCTGAAGGTGGCATCCAGCTGCAGGCGGCCAATAGCACGGGTCTCTTCATCAGAGCCACGAGCGTCAGCCGGTTCGTAACCACGACCCAGCGCGACCTTAAGCTGAATTTTCAGCTCGGCACCTTCATTGACGTGTGCAATGACGTGGTCCGGGTTGACGATTTCGACGCTATGATCAAGCGCAATGTCGCCAGCGGTGACGACGGCTGGGCCCTGCTTGTTCAGCGAGAGCACCGCCTCATCGCGGCTGTGCATCTTGATCGCAACATCTTTCAAGTTCAGGAGGATTTCGATGACATCTTCCTGCACCCCTTCGAGCGCACTGTATTCGTGCTCTACACCGGCAATCTCAGCCTCTACCACGGCAGCGCCGGGCATGGATGAAAGCAGAATGCGACGAAGTGCATTCCCCAGGGTGTGACCAAAGCCGCGCTCGAACGGTTCGAGAACGATTTTGGCATGATGTGCGCTGATTTCTTCGACCTTGATGTCGCGAGGACGAAGAAACTCTGTCACTGAACGCTGCATATGAACACCTTTCAGGCTGCCAAACGGATACTGAGTACTCTAAAGCACAATACTCAAGAGCATCTGGGCGGTTAGCTTTGCTATCCCGCCCAGGCCTCAAGAAGCAGAAACGTACATCAAACTGCTTACTTGGAGTACAGCTCGACGATCAGGTTTTCGTTGATGTCGGCAGTCAGGTCACCGCGTTCAGGCAGAGCCTTGAAAGTGCCTTCCATCTTCTTGGCGTCGATTTCGATCCAAGCGATGTCGCCACGGTTGGCCGCAATGGTCAACGCGTTTTGAATACGGGCTTGGTTCTTCGCCTTTTCACGGATAGCAACAACGTCACCGGGCTTCACTTGGTAGGAAGCAACGTTAACGGTGCGGCCATTCACGGAAATCGCCTTGTGGCTGACCAGCTGACGCGCTTCAGAGCGAGTCGAGCCGAAGCCCATGCGGTAGACGACGTTGTCCAGTCGGGATTCAAGCAGTTGCAGCAATACTTCACCGGTCGCACCTTTCAGGCGAGCGGCTTCTTTGTAGTAGTTGCGGAACTGCTTTTCGAGTACGCCATACATACGGCGTACTTTCTGCTTCTCACGAAGCTGCAAGCCGTAGTCGGAAAGACGCTGACGACGCTGGCCGTGTACACCCGGGATTTGCTCGGATTTACACTTTTTCTCGAAGGGAGTCACGCCACTCTTCAGGAAGAGGTCGGTGCCTTCACGACGAGACAATTTGCACTTAGGTCCAATATAACGAGCCATGAATCTGTCTCCTTAAACGCGGCGTTTCTTAGGCGGACGGCAGCCATTGTGGGGAATGGGCGTCGCGTCTACGATGCTTTGCACGCGGAAGCCGGCGGCATTCAGTGCGCGCACGGCGGATTCACGGCCGGGACCGGGGCCTTTGACCAGCACGTCTACGTTTTTCACACCATACTCGGCTGCAGCAGTCGCTGCACGTTCGCTTGCTACTTGCGCAGCGAACGGGGTGCTCTTACGAGAACCACGAAAACCCGAACCACCGGCAGTTGCCCAAGAGAGAGCATTGCCCTGGCGGTCTGTGATCGTCACGATCGTGTTGTTAAAAGAGGCATGGATGTGCGCTACGGCGTCCACTACCTGCTTTTTAACCTTTTTACGGTTACTACGCGGGTTAGCCATGTTGATGTCTATTCCTGTCTTAACGTCAGCTCTCTATTAAAGAGCCTGCGTGTTATTTGCGGATCGGCTTACGCGGGCCCTTACGGGTACGCGCGTTAGTCTTAGTCCGCTGACCACGCAGCGGAAGACTACGACGATGACGCAGACCACGGTAGCAGCCTAAGTCCATGAGACGCTTGATATTAAGCGTGACATCACGACGAAGGTCGCCTTCTACGGTAAACTTACCAACTTCAGAACGCAGGGTATCCAGCTCATCGCTGGACAGGTCTACGATCTTGGCAGTCGGCGCGATACCGGCAGCAGCACAAATGTGCTTAGCGCGAGTACGGCCAATCCCGAAGATATAGGTCAGCGAGATCGCCGCATGCTTGTTGTCCGGGATATTGACGCCTGCAATACGGGCCATCAGCTTACTCCGAAATTTGAGCGGCTTGCTCGTTTAATCATCTACAAAAGGCGCAACAGCATACCCCTTTATAAGCCCTAAGGCAAGGGGTATGCCGGCACCGGCTTAATACAGCCCAGGTTTAGCCCTGACGCTGTTTGTGCCGAGGTTCGATGCAAATGACGCGAACAGCGCCATTGCGACGAATAATCTTACAGTTACGGCACATCTTCTTTACGGAAGCTCGAACTTTCATCGTTCTCTCCAATTCGCAACGGCGCGCCTCAGCGCATGATGCCGCCGCTACCGTAGCCTTTCAGGTTGGACTTCTTCATCACTGAGTCATATTGATGCGACATGAGATGCGACTGCACCTGGGCCATGAAGTCCATGATGACCACTACCACGATCAGAAGCGACGTGCCACCGAAGAAGAACGGCACGTTCCACGCTACGATCAGGAACTGGGGCATCAAGGAAACCGCAGTGATATACAAGGCACCGAACAGAGTGAGACGTGTCATCACTTTGTCGATATAGCGAGCGGTCTGCTCGCCGGGGCGAATGCCCGGCAGGAAGGCGCCTGACTTTTTCAAATTGTCAGCCACATCCTTGGGGTTGAAGACCAGCGCTGTGTAAAAGAAGCAGAAGAATACCACTGCCGCCGCGAAAAGCAAGATGTAAAGCGGTTGGCCGGGGCCTAACGCTTGTGATGCACGCTGCAACCACTCCATTCCTTCGCCAGCCCCCACCCACTGACCAATAGAGGCCGGGAAGAGAAGAATACTGGAAGCAAAGATGGCTGGAATAACACCGGCCATGTTCACTTTCAAAGGCAAGTAGCTGCTTTGGCCTGCATACATCTTATTGCCGACCTGGCGTCGTGGGTAGTTCACTTTGAGGCGGCGTTGGCCACGCTCAATGAATACCACAAACGCAACGGTGGCAATACCTAGCACTGACAGCGCTAACAGCGGAAGAACATTCCAGGCCCCTTCGTTGCGAGCAAGCTCAAACGCTTGCCCCACGGCACTGGGCAGCCCAGCGACGATCCCCGCGAAGATCAGCAGCGAAATACCGTTGCCGATACCCTTCTCGGTGATCTGCTCACCTAGCCACATCATAAACACTGCGCCCGACACAAACGTGATGATCGCAGTGAAATAGAAGCTGAAGTCAGCGCTGTAAGCGATGCCTTGGCTAGCCAGACCCACGGACATGCCGGTAGCCTGGACAAGTGCCAGTATCACCGTGCCGTAGCGGGTGTACTGGCTGATCTTGCGGCGGCCAGCCTCGCCCTCTTTCTTGAGTTGCTCAAGATGAGGGGAGACCGCAGTCATAAGCTGCATGATAATCGACGCCGATATATAAGGCATAATGCCCAAGGCGAGGACGCTCATGCGCTCCAGGGCGCCACCCGAGAACATGTTGAACATGCCTAGGATGGTGCCCTGTTGCTCCCTAAACAAGGCAGCAAGCTGGTCAGGATTGATACCGGGAACGGGAATGTGGGCACCAATACGGTACACCACGATGGCGAGGAGCACGAAGCGCAAACGCGCCCACAGTTCACTCAGACCGCTGCCCATCGCCGGCATATTTCCTGACTTGGCCATTTAGTCCTCTACCTTGCCGCCAGCGGCTACGATCGCTTCACGGGCACCTTTGGTGACCTTGATACCACGAACGGTAACCGCCTTATTCAGTTCGCCAGAAAGGATGATCTTCGCGTGTTGCGTAGCATCCTTCAGCACGTTGGCTTGCTTCAGGGTTTCCATGGTGACTTCGTCACCGGCAACCTTGGCAAGCTCGGCCAGGCGTACTTCTTCAGATACCAGCGACTTAGCAGACGTGAAGCCGAATTTCGGCAGACGACGCTGCAGCGGCATCTGACCGCCTTCGAAACCAGGCTTGACGCTGCCGCCACTGCGTGATTTCTGACCTTTGTGGCCACGGCCACCGGTCTTACCAAGACCGGAACCGATACCACGACCAACGCGCTTTTCAGCGTGTTTGGAGCCCGGTGCCGGGCTCAGGGTATTGAGTTTCATGGATTACTCTCCCTCAACGCGCACAAGGTAGTTAACCTTGTGGATCATGCCGCGTACGGCAGGGGTGTCTTCCAGCTCAACCGTATGACCGATGCGACGCAGACCCAGGCCTTTCATAGTAGCCTTGTGCTTGGGCAAAACGCCGATGGTGCTGCGGATCTGGGTAACCTTGATCGTTGCTGCCATGGTGCCTTACCCCGTGATCGCTTCGACAGACAGACCGCGCTTAGCGGCCACGTCTTCCGGTGCTTGCATGGAGGAGAGACCTTTGACAGTCGCTCGTACCACGTTAACCGGGTTGGTGGAACCGTAGCACTTGGCCAGTACATCGTGGACACCGGCTAGCTCTAGTACAGAGCGCATGGCGCCACCGGCGATGATACCGGTACCTTCGGAGGCTGGCTGCATGTACACCTTGGAAGCACCGTGACGGGCTTTGACCGGGTACTGCAGCGTGTGGCCTGCAAGGTTAACCTTGACCATGTTGCGACGAGCTTGGTCCATCGCTTTCTGGATTGCGACCGGCACTTCACGCGCCTTGCCACGACCGAAACCGACACGACCTTTACCATCACCAACGACGGTCAGTGCGGTGAAGCCGAAAATACGACCACCTTTGACCACCTTGGCGACGCGGTTGACCTGCACTAACTTCTCTTGCAGATCGCCGCTTTGCTGTTCGTTCTTCGCCATCGTAAAACCCTTTAGAATTCCAGGCCGCCTTCACGAGCGGCGTCGGCCAGAGCCTTGACGCGACCGTGATACTTAAAGCCAGCACGGTCGAAGGCCACCTGGGTGATGCCTGCTTCTTTAGCGCGCTCAGCAATCAGAGCACCGACCTTAGAGGCCGCGTCTGTGTTGCCGGTCGCACCCTCGCGCAGTGCTTTGTCCAGCGTAGAAGCGCTGGCTAGCACTTTGCCACCATCCGGCGAGATAATCTGCGCGTAGATGTGACGCGGGGTACGGTTGACGCACAGGCGATACACGCCCAGCTCGCGGATCTTGGCGCGAGCGCGGCGGGCACGACGGAGACGAGATTCTTTCTTCGCGTTCATAACCCTGCCTTACTTCTTCTTGGCTTCTTTGCGACGCACCTGCTCGTCGGCGTACCGTACACCTTTGCCTTTATACGGCTCTGGCGGACGGAAGGCGCGGATTTCCGCGGCGCACTGACCGAGCATCTGCTTGTCCGCGCTTTTCAGCACGATCACGGTGTTTTTCGGCGTTTCCGCTGTAACACCCTTAGGCAGTTCGTAGTCGACCGGGTGCGAGAAGCCCAGTGAAAGATTGAGCGTCTGGCCCTTAGCTTGGGCACGATAACCGACGCCAACAATTTCGAGAGTTTTTGTGAAACCCTCGGATACGCCCGTTACCAGGTTCTGAACCAAGGCGCGGGTAGTACCGGCCATTGCCCAGCTCTTGGCAGACTCACTCGGGGCGAAGGTCAGCTGACCATCTTCTTGAGCGATCACCACGTCTTGGTGAACGGTCATAGATAGTGTGCCCTGGCCGCCTTTGGCGGTCAGCTGGTCGGCATTGATTTTAATCTCAACGCCGGCAGGCACTTTAACCGGATATTTCGCTATGCGGGACATTCCAGCCTCCTAGAATACGGTGCAGATGACTTCGCCACCGACGCCTGCTTGGCGCGCGGCACGATCGGTCATGACACCATTAGAGGTGGTGACAATCGCGATACCCAGACCATCGGCGACCTTAGGCAGGTTGTCCTTGCCTTTGTACTGGCGCAGAGACGGCTTGGAAACCCGCTGAATGTGCTCAATAACCGGCTTGCCCTCAAAGTACTTGAGAGTCACGGTGAGCTCGGGTTTAACGCCTTCAGCCACCGTAAAGTCAGTAATGTAGCCTTCTTCCTTTAGCACTCGGGCCACTTCAACTTTCAGCTTGGAGGACGGCATGGTAGCCGTCTCCTTGGTGGCCATCTGCGCATTGCGGATACGGGTAAACATATCCGCCAGAGTGTCTTGCATGCTCATTTAATGTGCGCTCCTGATGATTCTACGTAGCGTTACCAGCTGGACTTTTTCAGACCAGGGACGTCGCCACGCATGGCGGCTTCACGCAGCTTGTTACGGCCGAGACCGAACTTGTTGTAAAAACCGTGCGGACGGCCAGTCACGCGGCAGCGGTTACGCTGACGCACCGGGCTTGAGTCGCGCGGCAGTTGCTGCAGCTTCAGCGTCGCCTCGAAACGATCTTCTTCAGAAGCGTTCACGTCCGAGATGATTTTCTTGAGCTCTGCGCGCTTAGCCGCATACTTCTCGACTAGCTGAGTACGCTTGAGCTCACGCTCTACCATACTTTTCTTAGCCATGATCCAACCCTTATTTCTTGAACGGGAAGTTCAGTGCTGCAAGCAGCGCACGACCTTCCTCGTCGGTGTTGGCGGTAGTAGTGATAGTGACGTCCAGCCCCCGTACGCGATCGATTTTATCATACTCGATCTCTGGGAAGATGATCTGCTCACGCACACCCATAGAGTAATTGCCGCGACCGTCAAAAGACTTCGGATTGAGACCACGGAAGTCACGCACGCGAGGAATCGCAATGTTCACCAGACGGTCCAGGAAGTCCCACATACGCGCGGAGCGCAGTGTTACTTTAATACCGATCGGCCAACCTTCGCGCACCTTGAAGCCCGCGATGGACTTACGTGCTTTAGTTACTAGCGGCTTTTGACCAGAGAGCTTCTCCAGATCGCCGATAGCGTTGTCGATCAGTTTTTTATCACTGACCGCTTCGCCGATACCCATGTTCAGAGTCACTTTCGTGATCCGGGGTACCTGCATTACGTTGGCGTAGCTGAACTGCTCTTTGAGTTGAGCCACCACCTCGTTTTGATAACGTTCTTTCAAGTTCGCCATTTTGCTACCCGACTCGCGTTAGGCGTCGATCTGCGTCTGCGTCGACTTGTAGATACGTACCTTGGTACCGTCTTCCTTAACTTGGAAGCCGACGCGATCCGCCTTACCGGTCTCCGAATTGAAGATGGCTACGTTGGACGCGTGAATCGGAGCCTCACGCTCGACGATACCGCCCTGATTTCCCGCCATGGGATTGGGCTTGGTGTGACGTTTAATCATGTTCACACCGGACACCACGAAGCGGTTGTCTAACACCCGCTTAACGGTGCCGCGCTTGCCCTTATCCTTCCCGGCGATGACGATGACTTCATCGTCACGTTTGATCTTTTGCATATCCGCCTCGCTCCTTACAGCACTTCAGGCGCTAGGGAAATGATCTTCATGAACTTCTCATTACGAAGCTCACGAGTTACCGGCCCGAAGATACGCGTGCCGATCGGCTGTTCGTTGGTGTTGTTCAACAAAACTGCCGCATTTCCATCGAAACGGATCAGCGAACCGTCACTACGACGGACGCCACTACGGGTACGAACGACTACCGCTTTCAGCACTTGGCCTTTTTTGACCTTACCGCGCGGAATCGCTTCTTTCACCGTTACTTTAATGACGTCACCAACGCGGGCGTAACGACGGTGTGAACCGCCTAGCACCTTGATGCATTGCACCCGGCGCGCTCCGCTGTTGTCGGCGACATCCAGCATTGTCTGAGTCTGAATCATCGGTTTTCTCCAAACCTAATCTGACTGCACTGGTTGGACAGACGCAGGGGTTAACCTTTGGCCTGCTCGACCACCTCGACCAGCGTCCAGGCTTTCTTCTTGGAAAGCGGACGGCACTCCTGAATGGAAACCGTATCGCCTGCCTTTGCCTGGTTCGCCTCATCATGGGCGTGCAGCTTGGTGGAGCGCTTAACGTATTTTCCGTAGATCGGGTGACGCTCACGACGCTCGATCATAACGACGATGGACTTATCCATCTTGTCGCTGACCACCTTGCCGGTCAGCGTACGTGTTTTCTTCTCTTCGGCCATCTCAATCACCTGCCTTCTCGTTGAGCACAGTCTTAACGCGGGCGATATCCCGACGGACCTGCTTGAGCAGATGAGTCTGGCTCAGTTGGCCAGTGGCCTTCTGCATGCGCAGGTTAAACTGCTCGCGGAGGAGCTCGAGGAGCTGCTCTTTGAGCTCTCCTGCGGACTTTTCACGAATTTCCTGGGCTTTCATCACATCACCGTCCGTTTCGCAAAGGTGGTGGACAGGGGCATCTTCTGGGCGGCCAGTTCAAATGCTTCACGGGCCAGCTCTTCGGATACACCTTCAATTTCGTACAGGACCCGACCCGGCTGGATCTGGGCTACCCAGTACTCAACTGAACCTTTACCCTTACCCATACGAACTTCGAGCGGCTTCTTGGAGATCGGCTTGTCAGGGAATACGCGGATCCAAATCTTACCGCCACGTTTGACGTGACGTGTGATCGCACGACGGCCGGCTTCGATCTGACGCGCAGTGATGCGGCCACGACCGGTTGCTTTGAGACCGTACTCCCCGAAGCTGATCTTGCTTCCGCGATGCGCTAGGCCACGGTTGCGGCCTTTCATCATCTTGCGGAATTTCATACGCTTGGGCTGTAACATCGACTCGCTCTCCCCTTACCTGGAACCTTTCTTCTTGGGCGCGTTGCCGGCAGGCTGCTGTTGCTTAGCCTTGGCACGTACTTCCTCGATACCGCCGAGGATTTCGCCCTTGAAGATCCACACTTTGACGCCGATGACGCCGTAGGTGGTGTGAGCTTCGTAAGTGGCGTAGTCAATGTCCGCACGCAGAGTGTGCAGCGGAACGCGACCTTCGCGGTACCATTCGGTACGTGCGATTTCGGCACCACCCAGACGACCTGACAGCTGAATCTTGATGCCGCCAGCGCCAAGACGCATTGCGTTTTGTACCGCGCGCTTCATCGCACGACGGAACATAACGCGACGCTCAAGCTGACCCGCTACGTTAGCAGCAACCAGCTTGGCATCCAGCTCCGGCTTGCGAACTTCTTCGATGTTCACATGAACCGGAACACCCATCATCTCGGTGAGATCGCGACGCAAACGGTCGACATCTTCACCTTTCTTACCAATCACGATACCCGGACGGGCAGTGTGAATGGTGATGCGGGCATTGTTAGCCGGACGCTCGATGTGAATGCGGCTAACGGAGGCGTTTTTCAGACGCTCTTCCAGGAAGCTGCGCACTTCGAGATCGTTGTTGAGCTTATCGGCATAGGCGCCGCGCTCGGCATACCAGACAGAAGCATGGTCTTTGACGATGCCCAGTCGAATGCCTGTTGGATTGACTTTCTGACCCATCTGGTCGACTCCTACTTCTCGGCTACCTTGACGGTGATGTGGCAGGTGCGCTTCAAGATACGATCCGCACGGCCTTTGGCGCGCGGCTTGATACGCTTGAGCGTCATGCCCTCATCGACGCAGATGGTCGAGACACGCAGCTCGTCGATGTCCATGCCGTTGTTTTCTTCCGCATTCGCGATGGCGGACTGAAGCACTTTCTTGACCAGTTTGGCAGCCTTCTTCGGGGAGAAGGTCAGCAGGTCAAGCGCTTCGGCGACCGGTTTACCGCGCACCTGGTCAGCCACCAAACGGGCCTTCTGTGCGGATAAAGCAGCGCCACTCAGCTTAGCTGTGACTTCCATCTCTTAATCCTCTCTGGCTTACCGTTTGGCTTTCTTGTCCGCCGCATGCCCGCGATACGTGCGAGTGGCAGCGAATTCGCCCAGCTTGTGGCCAACCATTTCCTCGGAAACATGCACCGGGACGTGTTGGCGACCGTTATGGACAGCGATTGTGAGGCCTACCATGTTTGGCAGGATCATCGAACGACGCGACCAAGTCTTGATCGGTTTACGGTCGTTCTTCTCCACTGCAGCCTCTACCTTCTTCAAAAGATGAAGGTCAATGAAGGGACCTTTCTTTAGTGAACGTGGCACAGCCGTTACCTCTTAATGTCTTGGCAATTTAGATCAACGTGTCTTATTACGACGACGAACGATCAGCTTGTCGGTGCGCTTGTTCTTACGCGTCTTGTGACCCTTAGTCGGCACGCCCCATGGGGATACCGGGTGACGACCACCACTGGTGCGGCCTTCACCACCACCGTGCGGGTGATCCACCGGGTTCATCGCGACACCGCGAACAGTCGGACGCACACCTCTCCAGCGCTTCGCACCGGCCTTGCCAAGTTGACGCAGGCTGTGCTCGGAGTTGCTCACTTCACCCAAGGTTGCGCGGCATTCAGCCAAAACCTTGCGCATTTCGCCAGAGCGAAGACGCAGGGTGGCGTAATTACCTTCACGAGCAACCAGCTGAGCGCTAGTACCGGCACTGCGAGCAATCTGCGCGCCTTTACCCGGCTTCAGTTCGATACCGTGAACGGTAGAACCCAGCGGGATGTTACGCAGAGGCAAGGCATTGCCTTTCTTGATGGGCGCGTTAACACCAGATTCCAGCACGTCACCCGCGCTGACACCTTTCGGTGCAATGATGTAACGACGCTCGCCATCGGCATACTTCAGCAGCGCAATGTGCGCACTGCGGTTCGGGTCGTGCTCCAGACGCTCAACAGTGGCAGGAATGCCATCTTTGGTGCGCTTGAAGTCGATCAACCGATAGTGATGACGGTGACCACCGCCCACGTGGCGGGTGGTGATGCGACCGTAGTTGTTACGGCCACCGGACTTGGACTGTTTTTCCAAAAGCGGTGCATAAGCACGGCCCTTGTACAGCTCCTCACCAACGATCTTGACGACGTGGCGACGACCGGCGGATGTGGGTTTGGTCTTGACGATTGCCATTATCCGTACTCCTGCCCTTATTCGGCGCCAGAGAAGTCTTCGAGCGTTTCACCCGCAGCCAGGGTCACATACGCTTTGCGGTAACCCTTTCGCAGGCCAACGCCGTGAGCAGTACGCTTTGTTTTACCCTTAACGTTCAGCACCTGAACGCTGCCGACCTTCTTGCCGAACAGTGCTTCAACGGCTTTCTTGATCTCGGGCTTGGTAGCATCGCTTGCCACCTTGAAAACGTACTGGTTGCGCTCGGCTGCCATCGCGGCCTTTTCGGTCACGTGCGGTCCAAGCAGAACCTTGAATACGCGTTCCTGGTTCATGCCAGCTTCTCCTCGAATTTACGCAGGGCGGAGACGGTGACCAGGACCTTATCAAAGGCAACCAGGCTCACCGGATCAGCTGCAGCGACATCCACCACATCGACGTGGGGAAGGTTGCGTGCGGCCAGATAGAGCGTTTCGTCAACTTCTTCAGTGACGATCAACACTTTCTCAAGGTTGAGCTCTTTCAGCTTGGCAGCTACCTGCTTGGTCTTCGGCGCTTCTACGCTGAACTCTTCAATAGCGACTAAACGCTCTTGACGTACCAGCTCAGACAGGATGGAACGCATCGCCGCGCGGTACATTTTGCGGTTAACTTTCTGGCTGAAGTCCTGAGGACGCGCCGCGAAAGTAACCCCGCCACTGCGCCACAGCGGAGAGCGAATAGTACCGGCACGTGCACGACCGGTACCCTTCTGACGCCACGGCTTCTTACCACCACCACGTACGTCGGAACGGTTCTTTTGAGCGCGTGTACCCTGACGGCCACCAGCCAAGTAGGCGGTAACGACCTGGTGCACCAGCGCTTCGTTGAATTCTTTGCCAAAAGTGGCGTCGGCTACTTCAACGGTACCCGTGCCTGCAGCAAGATTCAGATTCATTGGTAATTATCCCCTTCAGCCAGCTTTCACGGCGCTGCGAACGATAACGTCGCTACCGGTAGCACCCGGTACTGCGCCTTTGATCAGCAGCAGGTTACGCTCGGCGTCGACACGGACGATCTCAAGGCTCTGCACGGTGCAACGGGTGTTACCCATTTGACCGGCCATTTTCTTGCCTTTGAATACGCGACCAGGTGTCTGACACATGCCGATAGAACCCGGCGCGCGATGCGACAGGGAGTTACCATGGCTGTTGTCTTGGGTACGGAAGTTCCAGCGCTTAACAGCACCCTGGAAGCCTTTACCCTTAGAGGTGCCGGTCACGTCGATCATTTGACCAGCTTCGAAGAGGGATACGGTGAGTTCGCCACCCACTTCAGGAGCTTCTTCGCCTTCTGCAAGACGGAATTCCATCAGTGAACGACCAGCCTCAACACCCGCCTTGGCAAACTGTCCAGCTTGCGCTTTGGTGAGGTGCTTGGCTTTACGAGAACCTGTAGTCACCTGAACCGCTGCGTAGCCGTCAGACTCAATGGTCTTAACGCGCGTTACACGGTTAGGATCAACTTCAATAACGGTCACGGGCACGGATGCGCCATCTTCGGTAAAGACACGGGTCATCCCGGCCTTTTTACCGACTAAACCGATAGTCATACTCAGTCTCCTATAGTGTACGGGGCTATCACCCGCTATGGCTGCCCTTTCCAGAGCATTCCACTAGCACATTGTGTGGCGCCTCACGGCGCGGCGGCTGCTGCTCACATATTAAAACGGTGAGCGCTGGGCCGCGAAGTGTCTAGTGTATTAGTCGAGCTTGATTTGCACGTCTACGCCAGCGGCGAGATCGAGCTTCATCAGCGCATCAACAGTTCTCTCGGTCGGCTCAACGATGTCGAGCACACGCTTGTGAGTACGAATCTCATACTGATCACGCGCATCTTTGTTGACGTGCGGTGAAATCAGAATGGTATAGCGCTCGCGGTTGGTCGGCAGCGGAATCGGCCCACGAACCTGAGCACCAGTACGCTTAGCGGTTTCAACGATCTCCGCTGTGGACTGATCAATCAGGCGATGGTCGAACGCTTTCAACCGAATGCGAATCTTTTGGTTCTGCATTTGCCCTAAACTCCAATGGATGTCGACGGCGCGAGCCGTCTACCCACGCATTCAAAGGATGCGCATTATAGGCACGCCAAAAGCCCATGTCAAACATTTGCTATTGGTGCGCAGAAAAAGGGGCTCGCAAGAGCCCCTCTTGATCAATCATCAAGCAAGCTTACTTGACGATTTTTGCAACAACGCCAGCACCAACGGTACGACCACCTTCGCGGATTGCGAAGCGCAGACCTTCGTCCATAGCGATTGGAGCAATCAGGGTAACAACCATCTTAACGTTGTCGCCCGGCATTACCATTTCAACGCCTTCCGGCAGTTCACAAGTACCTGTTACGTCAGTGGTACGGAAGTAGAACTGGGGACGGTAGCCTTTGAAGAAAGGCGTGTGACGACCACCTTCTTCTTTGGACAGTACGTAGACTTCGGCTTCGAAGACAGTGTGCGGGTTGATGGTGCCCGGCTTCGCCAGTACCTGACCACGCTCAACGTCATCACGCTTAGTACCACGCAGCAGCGCACCAACGTTCTCACCTGCACGACCTTCGTCGAGCAGCTTACGGAACATTTCTACGCCAGTAACGGTGGTTTTGGTGGTGTCGCGGATACCCACGATTTCCACTTCTTCACCAGCTTTAACGATACCGCGCTCTACACGACCGGTAACAACGGTACCACGGCCAGAGATAGAGAATACGTCTTCGATCGGCATCAGGAACGGCTGGTCGATCGCACGCTCCGGCTCAGGGATGTAGTCATCCAGAGCTTTGATTAGGTTAGCTACCGCAGTAGTACCCATGCCGTTCTCGTCTTCACCGTTCAGCGCCATCAGCGCAGAACCAGTGATGATCGGCGTGTCGTCACCCGGGAAGTCGTACTCGGACAGAAGTTCACGAACTTCCATTTCGACCAGCTCGAGCAGCTCTTCGTCATCGACCATGTCCGCTTTGTTCAGGAACACAACGATGTACGGAACGCCAACCTGACGAGACAGCAGGATGTGCTCACGCGTCTGCGGCATGGGGCCGTCAGCGGCAGAACATACCAGGATCGCGCCGTCCATCTGGGCAGCACCGGTGATCATGTTCTTGACGTAGTCAGCGTGTCCCGGGCAGTCAACGTGTGCGTAGTGACGCACTTCAGACTGGTATTCAACGTGAGATGTCGCGATGGTGATACCACGCTCACGCTCTTCCGGAGCGTTATCGATGGTATCGAATTCACGCCAGTCGCCGCCGAAAACCTCAGCAGACACGCGGGTCAGGGCCGCTGTCAGAGTCGTTTTACCGTGGTCGACGTGACCGATGGTGCCGACGTTGACGTGCGGTTTGGAACGTTCAAATTTTTCCTTAGCCACTGCTATAACCTCTTTACGTTAGCTAACGGTTAACCGTTTTGGTTGATGACGGCTTCAACGACGCTGGAGGGCGCCTCCTCGTACTTCGCGAACTCCATAGAGTAGCTCGCACGGCCCTGGGTCTGTGAGCGCAGATCGGTTGCATAACCGAACATCTCACCCAGTGGCACCGTTGCACGAATGACTTTACCAGAGGAAGAGTCATCCATGCCCTGCACCAGGCCGCGACGACGGTTCAGGTCGCCCATGACGTCACCCATAAACTCTTCGGGGGTCACGACTTCGACCTTCATCACCGGCTCCAGCAGCACGGCCTTGGCCTTCCTGGCACCTTCTTTCACTGCCATAGAAGAAGCAATCTTGAACGCAGTCTCGTTAGAGTCCACGTCATGGTAGGAACCATCAAACAGCGTGACTTTGACGTCGATCATCGGGTAACCCGCGATGACACCATTTTGCAGCTGCTCGAAAGCACCTTTCTCAACCGCAGGTACGTATTCCTTCGGAACCACACCACCTACGATCTCAGAGTTGAACTTGAAGAAGATCTCTTCTTCGCCTTCACCCTTCTCTTCTGCAGTCAGCGGCTCGATACGCAGCCACACGTGACCGTACTGACCACGACCACCGGACTGACGTACGAATTTACCTTCCTGCTCGACGCTGCCACGAATCGTTTCACGGTAAGCAACCTGCGGCTTGCCGATGTTCGCTTCTACCTTGAACTCGCGACGCATACGGTCAACGATGATATCCAGGTGCAGCTCGCCCATACCCGAGATGATGGTCTGGCCGGTCTCTTCGTCGGTCTTCACCTGGAAGGAAGGATCTTCCTGGGCCAATTTACCCAGCGCAACACCCATTTTTTCCTGGTCAGCTTTCGACTTAGGCTCTACGGCAACAGAGATAACCGGATCCGGGAACTCCATGCGCTCAAGCACGATCTTGTGATCGATATCACACAGGGTATCACCTGTAGTGACGTCCTTCAGACCGATACAAGCAGCGATGTCGCCTGCGAGTACTTCTTTGATCTCTTCGCGAGAGTTGGCGTGCATCTGAACGATACGACCAACACGCTCTTTCTTCTGCTTAACGGAGTTATAAACACCATCACCAGATTTCAGAACGCCTGAGTAGACGCGAATGAAGGTCAGCGTACCAACGAAGGGGTCGGTGGCGATCTTGAACGCTAGTGCAGCGAACGGAGCGCTATCGTCTGCTTCACGAGTCGCGATGGTGCCGTCTTTGTCGTCCAGCTCACCTTCGATTGCTTTAACTTCTGTCGGCGAGGGCAGATACTCAACAACCGCATCCAGGACTGCTTGAACACCCTTATTCTTAAAGGCAGAACCACAGGTCACTAGAACGATTTCGCTAGCCAGTGTGCGCGCACGAAGGCCTGCTTTGATTTCTTCAATGGTCAGCTCCTCACCTTCGAGGTACTTATCCATCAATTCATCAGAGCCTTCAGCTGCGGCTTCGACCATTTGCTCGCGATATTTTTCGGCAGTCTCTTGTAGCTCAGCAGGAATATCGACAAGCTCATACGAAGTGCCTAAGTCTGCCTCATTCCAGAGGATAGCCTTCATCTCGATCAGGTCGATAACGCCTTTAAAGTCTTCCTCTGTACCCCAGTTAATCTGGATTGGCACAGCGTTAGCACCTAAGCGCTCCTTCAACTGGTCAACAACCATGAAGAAGTCTGCACCGGTACGGTCCATCTTATTGACGAAGACCATACGCGGAACTTCATATTTATTAGCCTGGCGCCATACGGTTTCGGTCTGCGGCTGAACGCCGGAAGAACCGCACAGTACAACCACAGCACCATCAAGAACACGCAAAGAACGCTCAACTTCGACAGTGAAGTCAACGTGCCCAGGGGTGTCGATGATATTAATGCGGTGCTCATCAAACTGGTGATTCATACCTTTCCAGAAGGTAGTAACAGCAGCCGAGGTGATAGTAATACCACGCTCCTGCTCTTGCTCCATCCAGTCAGTAGTCGAAGCACCTTCATGGGTTTCGCCCAGCTTGTGGTTTACGCCAGTGTAAAACAAAACACGTTCTGTCGTGGTTGTCTTACCTGCATCAACGTGGGCAACAATACCCAAGTTGCGATAGCGATTAAGCGGTGTTTTGCGTGCCACGGTGAAGCTCCCGTTAGTTGGCAATGCCCGTTAATTCAGCAGTGTTCATTTTGCTTATCCCACCGCCGCCACCCTCAAAGGTAGCGGCAGTGTGTTGCAGCATGGCGAAAAAACTCTTTAGCGCAGCACAACCAACAAAATCAAACACAAACTCAGAAACGCCGAGTTTAGAAACGATAGTGAGAGAAGGCCTTGTTGGCTTCTGCCATACGGTGCACATCTTCACGCTTCTTAACAGCCGAGCCTTTGCCTTCAGCGGCATCCAGCATTTCACCTGCCAGACGCTGTACCATCGTTTTTTCACCGCGACGACGCGCAGCGTCTACCAGCCAGCGCATAGCCAGCGCTTGGCGACGTGACGGACGAACTTCAACCGGCACCTGATAAGTAGCACCACCCACGCGGCGCGACTTTACTTCGACCATCGGCTGGATGGTTTCCAGCGCCTTGTCGAAGATTTCCAGCGGCTCTTCTTTACTACGCTCGGCAACCTTGTCCAACGCACCATAGACGATGCGCTCAGCTACGGACTTCTTGCCGCTGACCATCAGGTGGTTCATGAACTTCGCCAGACGCTCACTTCCGAACTTGGGATCCGGCAGGATTTCGCGTTTAGCTACAACTCTTCTTCTAGGCATGATAAGCCCTCAATTAAGGATCCTTCAGGTAAACTCGGAACCTGCTTGCGCTCTTGGCGCCGCCCGACCTTACTCTTATCAGACCGTCATATTCGTATTAAGGTAACAACGCCAGCGTCTTAAGACGCTGCAACAAGACGCCTTAGGACTTCGGACGCTTGGTACCGTACTTAGAACGACCCTGCTTACGGTTCTGTACGCCAGAGGTGTCAAGGGCGCCACGAACGGTGTGATAACGCACACCTGGCAAATCCTTTACACGACCGCCGCGAATCAGAACAACAGAGTGCTCCTGGAGGTTGTGACCTTCACCACCGATGTAAGAAGAGACTTCGAAACCGTTGGTCAGGCGCACACGGCAAACCTTACGCAGGGCCGAGTTCGGCTTCTTGGGGGTGGTGGTGTAAACGCGCGTACAAACGCCGCGCTTTTGCGGGCATGCCTGAAGCGCAGGCACGTCACTCTTGGTGACGGGGCGCTTGCGCGGCTTGCGCACTAGCTGATTAATCGTTGCCATGGTGTTTAGCTGACTCCAATGGTTGCCTTGGCCTATTAACAAATACAAGCAGCGGATGCGGGCGCACCCACCCCACTGTTAAAGGCTGCGCATTCTAAAGGCTGCCCCTGCCTGGCGTCAAGCCCTGGCGGTGGTTTACCGCCAGGTTCCTGCCATTCAGGGTCAGCCGCTCTTGGCTGCTCGTGGCCTGTCCTGGGTTACAGATCGTCGTCTGAATCCAGGGCGGTCAACTGAGCACCCAGCTCCTGCTCAACCTCGGTAGCCGAGGGGTTGAACAGACGCTCTACGTCTTCGCGCTTGCGACGACGCTCTGCGTGGTGAGTCAGACCGGTACCTGCCGGAATCAGACGTCCAACCACTACGTTTTCTTTCAGGCCGCGCAGGTAGTCGCGCTTGCCGGTTACCGCTGCTTCGGTCAGTACGCGGGTCGTTTCCTGGAACGACGCGGCGGAGATGAACGACTCAGTGGCCAAGCTGGCCTTGGTGATACCCAGCAGCAAGCGCTGATACTTGGCCGGGAACTTGCCTTCTTTCTCCAGGCGCTCGTTCTGCTCCAGTACGCGCACCAGTTCCGCCTGGTCGCCGGTAATGAAGTCAGAGTCGCCGGAATCGGTGATCTCCACCTTGCGCAGCATCTGACGCACGATGACTTCGATGTGCTTGTCGTTGATGCCTACGCCCTGTAGACGATAAACGTCCTGTACTTCGGCGGTGATGTACTTGGCCAGCTCCGCGACACCCAGCAGACGCAGGATATCGTGCGGGTTGCTTGGGCCATCGGAGATCACCTCACCCTTCTCGACCGTCTCGCCTTCGAACACGGCGATTTGACGCCATTTCGGGATCAGCGCCTCGAACGGATCGCCAGACTCAGGCGTAATCGTCAAACGACGCTTACCTTTGGTCTCTTTACCGAAGCTCACCACACCGCTGATTTCCGCCAAAATGGCAGGCTCTTTGGGTTTACGCGCTTCGAACAAGTCAGCCACGCGGGGCAGACCACCGGTGATGTCCTTGTTACCCGACGCCTCGACCGGTATACGCGCAACGACCTCACCTACACCGATGGTCGCACCGTCGTCCACCGAGATGATGGAGTTACCCGGCAGCAGGTACTGAACCGGCGTATTGGAACCGGACACGGATACATACTCACCAGCGGCATCTTTCAGCATCACCATCGGGCGCTTGTCACGACCCGCCATTGGGCGTGCGGCCGACTCGATCACTTCGATGGACGACAGACCGGTCATTTCATCGACGCTGCGGTGCATGGTGACACCCTCGTCGAGATCGATGAACTGCGCCTTACCTTCTACTTCCGCAATGATCGGGTGCGTGTGCGGATCCCACTTAGCCACTACCGCACCGGCATCAACCACGTCGCTGTCACGTACGGAGAGTTCAGCACCATAGGGCAGCTTGTAGTACTCACGCTCACGACCGTGATCGTCGGCAACCGCCAAGGCGCTCGAACGAGAGACCACGACCAGCTTGCCGTCGGCACGTTCAACGTGCTTGATGTTATGCAGGCGCACTTTACCGCCGTGCTTGACCTGAACGCTGTCGACCGCAGACGAACGCGATGCTGCACCACCGATGTGGAACGTACGCATGGTCAGCTGAGTACCCGGCTCACCGATCGACTGTGCGGCGATGACACCTACAGACTCACCGATGTTGACCTGGTGGCCACGGGCAAGGTCACGTCCGTAACAGGCGGAACACACGCCGTGAGCCGTATCACAGGTAATCGTGGAGCGTACGACGATTTCGTCCACGCCCATGGTGTCCAGCGAGGCACACCACTTCTCGTCGAGCAGCGTATTACGCGGAATCAGTACTTCTTCGGTGCTCGGATCGACAACATCAATGGCCACAACACGGCCCAGTACGCGCTGAGACAGCGGTACGATGATGTCGCCACCCTCGATGATCGGGTGCAGCGTCAGGCCGTTTTCGGTGCCACAGTCGGCCTCGGTAATCACCAAGTCCTGAGCAACGTCTACCAGACGACGAGTCAGGTAACCGGAGTTGGCCGTTTTCAGTGCCGTATCCGCCAGACCTTTACGTGCGCCGTGGGTCGAGATGAAGTACTGAAGTACGTTCAGACCTTCACGGAAGTTGGCAACGATCGGCGTTTCGATGATCGAGCCATCCGGCTTGGCCATCAGGCCACGCATACCCGCCAACTGACGGATCTGAGCGGCACTACCACGAGCACCGGAGTCGGCCATGATGAAGACGCTGTTGAACGAGTCTTGCTCGACGTCGTTACCATCACGATCAACGACCGTCTCTTTCGAGATACCCACCATCATCGCCTTGGCAACTTTATCGTTCGCCTTGGACCAGATATCGATAACTTTGTTGTACTTCTCGCCTGCGGTTACCAGGCCAGAGGAGAACTGGTCTTCGATCTCTTTGACTTCTGCTTCAGCGGCATCAACGATCTCGGTCTTGGCATCGGGGATAACGAAGTCGTTAACACCGATCGAGGCGCCGGACCAGGTCGCCAGACGGAAACCGGTGTACATCAACTGGTCAGCGAAGATAACCGTGGGCTTGAGGCCCGCACGACGGTATACCTCGTTGATCAGGCTGGAGATCGCCTTCTTCTTCATCGGCTGATCGATCAGCGCGAACGGAACGCCTTCCGGCAGAATGCGGAACAACAGCGCACGACCGACGGTGGTGTCGTAAAGACGGCGGTGCTCGGAGCGCTCGCCAGTCTCTTCGTCGACGTCCACTTCGTCCAGACGCACCTTGACGCGGGCATGCAGCGACACGGACTGTGTGCCGAAGGCGCGCTCTACCTCATTGAGGTCGGAGAACACCATGCCTTCGCCCTTGGCGTTGATCTTTTCACGGGTCATGTAGTACAGACCCAGAACAACGTCCTGCGACGGTACGATGATCGGCTCGCCGTTGGCCGGCGACAGCACGTTGTTAGTCGCCATCATCAGCGCACGGGCTTCGAGCTGTGCTTCCAGGGTCAGCGGTACGTGGACCGCCATCTGGTCACCGTCAAAGTCGGCGTTGTAAGCCGCACAGACGAGCGGGTGCAGCTGGATCGCCTTACCTTCGATCAGCAGCGGCTCGAACGCCTGGATACCCAAACGGTGCAGCGTCGGCGCGCGGTTAAGCAGTACTGGGTGTTCGCGGATAACGTCGGCCAGGATGTCCCACACTTCCGGCAGTTCGCGCTCAACCATCTTTTTCGCGGCTTTAATCGTGGACGCATGGCCCAGCGACTGCAGCTTGGAGTAGATGAACGGCTTGAACAGCTCAAGCGCCATTTTCTTCGGCAGACCACACTGGTGCAGACGCAGGGTCGGGCCCACGGTAATGACCGAACGGCCTGAGTAGTCTACGCGCTTACCCAGCAGGTTCTGACGGAAACGACCCTGCTTACCTTTGATCATATCGGCAAGCGATTTCAGCGGGCGCTTGTTAGAGCCGGTAATCGCACGACCACGGCGGCCGTTATCCAACAGCGCGTCGACCGCTTCCTGGAGCATCCGCTTCTCGTTACGCACGATAATATCCGGTGCGTTAAGATCCAGCAGTCGCTTCAGACGGTTGTTGCGGTTGATCACACGACGGTAAAGGTCGTTAAGATCGGAGGTCGCAAAGCGGCCGCCGTCCAGCGGTACCAACGGACGCAGATCCGGCGGCAGCACGGGCAGCACTTCCATGACCATCCACGCCGGCGCATTGCCGGAGTGGTAGAACGCTTCCAGCAGCTTCAAGCGCTTGGAGAGCTTCTTGATCTTGGTTTCAGAGTTGGTCTGCGGAATCTCTTCACGCAGCGTGTTGATCTCTTCTTCCAGATCGATGTCTTTGAGCAGCTCCTGAACGGCTTCGGCACCCATACGGGCGTCGAAATCATCGCCGAACTCTTCTAGCGCTTCGAAGTACTGCTCGTCGTTCAACAGCTGACCACGCTCCAGCGTGGTCATGCCGGGGTCGATGACCACGAAGCTTTCGAAGTACAGTACGCGCTCGATATCACGCAGCGTCATATCGAGGAACATGCCGATACGCGACGGCAGGGATTTCAAAAACCAAATGTGAGCCACCGGCGATGCCAGTTCGATGTGACCCATGCGCTCACGGCGCACGGCCGCCTTGGTGACTTCGACACCACACTTCTCACAGATGATGCCGCGGTGCTTCATGCGCTTATATTTGCCGCACAAGCACTCGTAGTCTTTGACCGGGCCGAAAATCTTGGCACAGAACAGACCATCCCGTTCCGGTTTAAAGGTACGGTAGTTGATGGTCTCAGGCTTCTTCACCTCGCCGAAGGACCAGGAGCGAATCATGTCCGGCGACGCCAGGGTAATCTTGATCGCGTCAAACTCTTCGGACTGAGATTGCGATTTGAGTACTTTCACCAAATCTTTCATGGGACGGCTCCTAGCTCTCTAACTCGATATCGATGCCCAGCGAGCGGATTTCCTTCACGAGTACGTTGAAGGATTCCGGCATGCCTGCCTGCATGGTGTGGTCGCCATCCACGATGTTCTTGTACATCTTGGTGCGGCCTTCGACGTCGTCCGACTTGACGGTGAGCATCTCTTGCAGCGTGTACGCGGCGCCATAGGCTTCCAGCGCCCACACTTCCATCTCACCAAAGCGCTGACCACCGAACTGCGCCTTACCACCCAGCGGCTGCTGCGTAACAAGCGAGTAAGAGCCGGTAGAACGCGCGTGCATCTTGTCGTCTACCAGGTGGTTGAGCTTCAGCATGTACATGTAGCCAACGGTCACCGGACGGTCAAACGCATCGCCGGTACGGCCATCGTACAGCGTCATTTGGCCCGACTCCGGAATGTCCGCCAGCTTCAGCAGGTGCTTGATTTCGTGCTCTTTGGCACCGTCGAACACTGGTGTGGCCATCGGCACACCGCCCTTTAGGTTCTTCGCCAGCGCGATGACTTCGTCATCGGTCAGCGAGTCGATATCCTCGACGCGGGTACCGGGCGTGTTATACACCTGACCCAGGAAGTCGCGAATTTCAGCAACCTGCTGGCCACGCGCATCACGCAACATGGCGTCAATTTTGACCCCGAGACCACGTGCCGCCATACCCAGGTGAGTTTCCAGGATCTGACCGACGTTCATACGCGACGGTACGCCCAGCGGGTTCAGCACCACGTCCACCGGCTCGCCCTTCTCGTCGAACGGCATGTCTTCGATGGGCATGATCGCGGAGATAACACCCTTGTTACCGTGACGACCGGCCATCTTGTCACCGGGCTGAATGCGACGCTTGACCGCCATATAGACCTTGACGATTTTCAGCACGCCCGGTGCGAGGTCGTCGCCCTGGGTCAGCTTGCGTTTCTTATCTTCGAAACGCTCGTCCATCTCTTTACGGCGGTTCTCAAGCTGTTCGTCGGCCTGGGCCAGTAGCTCGTTGTAGGCTTCATCCTGCATGCGCAGTTTGAACCACTGCTGACGGGGCAGTTCGTCCAGGTACGTCTCGCTCAGCACGTCGCCTTTCTTCAGGTTCGGGCCGCCATTAACCGCTTGGCCATCCAGCGTACGCTTCAGACGCTCAAAGGTTGCGTCTTCGGCAATACGGTAGGTTTCCTGAAGATCCTTGCGCACTTCGTCCAGCTGCATCTGCTCGATGGAGAGCGCACGGGAGTCTTTCTCGACGCCGTCACGAGTAAACACCTGAACGTCGATAACCGTACCTTTCATGCCGGTCGGGGCACGCAGGGAAGTATCTTTAACGTCAGACGCTTTCTCACCGAAGATGGCACGCAGCAGCTTCTCTTCTGGCGTCAGCTGGGTTTCACCTTTCGGTGTTACCTTACCGACTAGGATGTCACCGGGGCCAACTTCAGCGCCGATGTACACAACGCCCGCTTCGTCCAGTTTACCCAGTGCGGATTCACCGACATTGGGAATATCAGAGGTAATCTCTTCCGGCCCTAACTTGGTGTCGCGAGACACGCAGGTCAGTTCCTGGATGTGGATGGTGGTGAAACGGTCTTCTTGAACCACACGCTCGGAGAGCAGGATGGAGTCCTCGAAGTTGTAGCCGTTCCAGGGCATGAACGCGATACGCATGTTCTGGCCAAGCGCTAGGTCGCCCATGTCGACGGACGGACCGTCGGCGAGGATGTCACCACGCGCCACGTTGTCACCAGGGCGCACGATGGGGCGCTGGTTCATGCAGGTGTTCTGGTTGGAACGGGTGTACTTGGTCAGGTTATAGATATCAACGCCGGCTTCACCGCCGATGATCTCGTCTTCGTTGACCCGCACCACGACACGACGCGCGTCGACGGAGTCAATGACGCCGCCGCGGCGTGCCACGGCACAAACGCCGGAGTCACGGGCCACGAAGCGCTCCATGCCGGTACCTACTAGCGGCTTGTCGGCACGCAGGGTCGGAACGGCCTGACGCTGCATGTTCGCCCCCATCAAGGCGCGGTTGGCGTCATCGTGCTCCAGGAACGGGATCAGGGCCGCTGCGACCGATACAACCTGACGCGGAGACACGTCCATCAGCGTCACTTGCTCGGGACGCATAAAGGTGGTCTCACCGCGGTGGCGTACCTGTACCAGGTCATCAATCAGCTTGCCGGACTCGTCAACCGCCGCAGACGCCTGGGCGATAACGAAGTCACCTTCCTCAATCGCTGACAAGTGCACGATATCGTCAGTGACCTGGCAGGCATTCACTTTGCGATACGGTGTTTCCAAGAAGCCGTAGCTATTGGTATGACTGTACGTTGCCAGCGAGTTGATCAGACCGATGTTCGGGCCTTCCGGCGTTTCGATCGGGCACAGGCGGCCATAGTGCGTGGCGTGTACGTCGCGCACTTCGAAGCCTGCACGCTCACGGGTTAGACCACCCGGGCCGAGTGCCGATACACGACGCTTGTGGGTCACCTCGGAGAGCGGGTTGTTCTGGTCCATAAACTGAGACAGCTGGCTGGAGCCGAAGAACTCTTTCACCGCCGCCGCAACCGGCTTGGCGTTGATTAGGTCTTGCGGCATCAGGCCTTCGCTTTCCGCCATGGAAAGACGCTCTTTCACCGCACGCTCGACGCGCACCAGACCGACGCGGAACTGGTTCTCGGCCATTTCGCCCACGCAGCGAATACGACGGTTACCCAGGTGATCGATATCGTCCACGTCGCCGAAGCCGTTACGGATATTGATCAGCTCACGCAGCACATCGAGGATGTCCTTGCGATCCAGCACGCCGGAGCCGGTGTCGCTTTCACGACGCAGGCGACGATTGAACTTCATCCGACCAACGCCCGACAGGTCGTAGCGGTCTTCGGTGAAGAACAGGTTATGGAACAGCGTCTCGGCAGCCTCTTTGGTGGGCGGCTCGCCGGGGCGCATCATGCGATAAATCTCGACCAGCGCTTCCAACTGAGAGCCGGTGGTATCCAGCTTCAGAGTGTCGGAAATGAACGAACCGCAGTCGAGGTCGTTGGTGTAGAGGGTTTCGATATGCGTGATACCGCCCTGTGCCATACGCTCGAGGACTTCCGGAGTGATTTCCGTGTTACACGGGCAGATCAGCTCACCGGTTTTGGTATCGATTTGGTCTTTGGCCAACGTTTTGCCGAACAGGTACTCCATCGGCACTTCCAGACGCTCAAGGCCGGCTTTTTCAAGCTGACGAATGTGCTTCTGAGTGATCCGGCGACCCTCTTCGACGATGACATTGCCTTCGCCATCTTTGATGTCGAACGTGGCCGTTTCACCGCGCAGGCGTGATGGCACCAGCTCCACAGAGAAGCCGGTCTTCTCGATGTGGAATTTGCTGGTTTCGAAGAACTCAGCCAGGATCTCTTCGGTGCTCATACCCAGCGCACGCATCAGTACCGAGGCCGGCAGTTTGCGGCGGCGGTCGATACGCACGAAGACGTTGTCTTTCGGGTCGAACTCGAAGTCGAGCCAAGAGCCACGGTAAGGAATCACGCGAGCAGAGTAGAGCAACTTGCCTGAGGAGTGGCTCTTGCCTTTGTCGTGATCGAAGAACACACCGGGCGAACGGTGGAGCTGAGAAACGATAACCCGCTCAGTACCGTTGATGACGAAGGTACCGTTCTCGGTCATCAGGGGGATCTCCCCCATGTAGACTTCCTGCTCTTTGATGTCTTTGATGGCCTTGTTCGAAGAGTCGCGATCGTAGATGATCAAGCGAACCTTGACACGCAGCGGAGCGGAATAGGTCACGCCACGCAGCTGACACTCTTTGACATCGAACGCTGGCGTACCGAAACGGTAGCTCACGTACTCCAGGGCCGCATTGCCGGAGAAGCTCTCGATCGGGAACACGGACTTGAACGCCGCGTGCAGGCCAACCTCGTGGCGCTCGTCGGGCGAACGATCCTGCTGGAGAAAGTCGTAGTAGGAATCAAGCTGGATGGCCAGCAAGTAAGGCACATCCATCACTTGGGGCAGTTTGCCGAAATCCTTGCGGATGCGTTTTTTCTCAGTATATGAGTAAGCCATCTGTATTCCCCAGCTTGTTCACCATGGGTGACCGATGCGTGGTCATCTGCCCCGCGGGCGTTTCAGACGCAGACAGCAAGCTCCTAAATCGGTAGCTCGCCGTCAAAAATCTTGATAGATAACAGTGTTACAGTAGTGCTGTTCGCGCTTTGCTGTCGCTTGCCAACATCACTCGCGCTTCACAACTGACGCGTTACAACAACGTACGCTTCACAACAACGGTCTTACTGTTTTGCTGCTTTTTACCGCAGCGCTTCTGCTGTTGCCTTGCAGCATATTACAACAGAAAAAGGCCGGCAGCGGGATAGCCCGCCGCCAGCCGTGGAAGCTTACGCAGCGCGTAAAGCCATCAGCACAAGGATTACTTGAGCTCGACGGTTGCGCCCGCTTCTTCCAGCTTCTTCTTAGCTGCTTCAGCGTCGTCTTTAGACATCGCTTCTTTGATGGTCGCCGGCGCGCCGTCAACGGCACCTTTGGCTTCTTTCAGGCCAAGACCGGTGATTTCACGAACAGCTTTGATGACGTTAACTTTCTTGTCACCAGCAGAAGCCAGTACCAGATCAAATTCAGTCTGCTCTTCAGCAGCTGCTTCGCCGCCGCCAGCCGGGCCAGCCATAACGGCTGCCGCTGCAGAAACGCCGAATTTCTCTTCCATTGCTTCGATCAGCTCAACAACTTCCATGACGGACATGTCGGCTACAGCATTGATGATATCGTCTTTGGACAGTGCCATTGTTTCATTCCTAACTTTGCGGGAGTCTCGGTCAGCCGAGGACTCGGGGTTCATTGCTCGGTTCAGGCAGCGTACCGATCACATCGTTCACGCCGCCTGCAAGAAACACTGCTTAGGCAGCTTCTGCTTCTTGCTTCTGGTCGCGCAGGGCGGCCAGAGTACGAACCAGCTTGCCAGCGGAGGCTTCTTTCATTACCGACATCAACTTGGCAATTGCCTCGTCGTAGGTCGGCAGGGTTGCTAGACGATCGATGTCAGCAGCCGGAATCAGCTCACCTTCGTAGGCCAACGCTTTGACTTCGAAGTTCTTCTCATCTTTGGCGAAATCCTTGAACAGACGAGCGGCAGCGCCCGGATGCTCAGTAGAGAAAGCCAACAGAGTAGGACCAACAAAGCTCTCGTTCAGACACTCCCACTGAGTGCCTTCGAGTGCGCGGCGAGCCAGCGTGTTACGAACAACACGAAGCTCTACACCGTTCTCACGCGCCTGCTTACGCAGATCGGTCATTTTACCAACCGTGACGCCGCGAGAATCGGCAACTACGACGGAGAGTGCGCCCTTGGCCGCTTCACTGACCTCGGCAACAATCGCTTTCTTGCCTTCAAGTGCTAGTGGCACAGTGATCACTCCTTCGTGCCGGAACCCATAAAAGGCTCCGGTGGTTACCATCTCTTCCAGGTTATGACTGCTAACCCTGGAAGCCTTAGGGGATGGTGCTCACCAGAAAGCGGCTTGCGAAAAGCGTTAACCAACTGGCGGCCACACCATCTGCGCAGGCGCTCTAGGGCGATTAAGCCGCCCAATCTTCAAAAGACAAGGCGGCACCTGCGGTCTTTGACGGCGCCTCGCTTGGCATAACACCAAACGAGGGACCGCAAAGTTCTTGCTCGGTTCTTACTAAAAACCTGACGACAACCCGCTTATACCAGTGCGGAATGATCGATGGTCAGACCCGGGCCCATGGTAGTGGACAGGGTGATTTTCTTAAAGTAGATACCTTTAGAGGAGCTCGGCTTGAGCTTCTTCAGGTCAGCTACCAGCGCTTCCAGGTTGCCCTGAACGGAAGCTGCGTCAAAATCCACTTTACCCAGGGTAGTGTGGATGATGCCGTTTTTGTCGGTACGGAAACGCACCTGACCCGCTTTGGCGTTCTTGACCGCAGTTGCCACGTCGGGCGTTACGGTGCCCACTTTCGGGTTCGGCATCAGGCCACGCGGACCAAGAATCTGACCCAGCTGACCCACAACGCGCATTGCATCCGGAGAAGCAATGACCACGTCGAAGTCCATCTGGCCTTTTTTGACCTGCTCAGCCAGCTCGTCCATACCCACGATGTCAGCGCCTGCCTCTTTAGCAGCGTCGGCATTGGCACCCTGGGTGAAGACGGCTACGCGTACGTCTTTGCCGGTACCGTTAGGCATAACGGTGGCGCCACGCACAACCTGGTCAGATTTACGCGGGTCAACGCCAAGGTTGATCGCCACGTCCAGAGACTCTTTGAACTTAACGGTAGACAGCTCGGAAAGCAGCGCAACCGCTTCTTCCAGAGAGTATGCTTTGTTCGGGTCTACTTTCTCGCGAATCACTTTCGCGCGCTTAGACAATTTAGCCATGATCAGAGACCCTCCACGTTTAAGCCCATGCTACGAGCGCTGCCAGCGATGGTGCGCACCGCGGCGTCGAGATCAGCCGCCGTTATATCCGGCTCTTTGGTCTTGGCGATCTCTTCGAGCTGCTCGCGAGTCACGGTACCAACCTTCTTCTTGTTCGGCTCACCAGAACCAGACTTGATACCCGCTGCTTTTTTCAGCAGAACGGCAGCCGGCGGTGTCTTGGTGACGAACGTGAAGCTACGGTCAGAGTAGACAGTGATCACGACAGGCGTCGGCAGGCCCGGCTCAATCTCTTGAGTGGCAGCGTTAAACGCCTTACAGAATTCCATGATGTTCACACCGTGCTGACCCAGCGCGGGGCCTACGGGCGGACTCGGGTTGGCTTTACCTGCAGCAACCTGCAGTTTGATGTAAGCCTGTACTTTCTTGGCCATGGTAAATACTCCAGTTGGGTGATAGCGCCTGACGGCTCCCCGGTACGCGTAAAGCAGCGCTGGGCTGCTTTACATGAATCCAGAGTGGCACGCACTGCGCACCACCCTGCAATATTATGAACTTACTCTTTTTCTACCTGAGAGAATTCAAGCTCAACAGGCGTCGCACGCCCAAAGATCAGTACGCTGACCTGCAGGCGGCTCTTGTCGTAGTTCACTTCTTCAACGACACCGTTGAAATCAGCAAACGGACCATCAATAACACGGACAGACTGGCCCGGCTCAAACATAGTTTTGGGCCGCGGCTTGTCGGTACCATCTTTCACACGACGCAGAATTGCTTCGGCTTCGCGGGTAGTAATCGCGGCGGGTTTCTCTTTGGTACCACCGATAAATCCCATGACGCGTGGCGTCTCATTCACCAGGTGCCAGGTTTCGTCTGCCATTTCCATCTCGACAAGAACGTAGCCGGGATAGAATTTGCGCTCACTCTTACGGCGCTTACCGTCGCGCATTTCAACCACTTCTTCCGTCGGCACCAGGATCTCGCCAAAGCGATCTTCCATGCCGTACATCTTCACACGCTCGATAAGCGAGCGCATGACATGCTTTTCAAAGCCGGAATAAGCGTGGACGACGTACCAACGTTTGGACATGAATGCTCCTAACCAATGACGCCGGACATCGCCCAGCCAAGAAGAGTATCGATCAACCACAGCATCAGACCCACCACCAGCACAGCTACCAGCACAATGGCGGTTGTCTGAATGGTTTCAGGACGGGTCGGCCATACAACGCGCTGAATCTCTTTCTTGGCGCTTATGGCAAGCTCAACTAAATCGCGACCTTTTGTGGTTGTTAAGGCGATCAAACCAGCAAGCGCACACAACACCACCACACCCAAGACGCGGTAGAGCAGACCAATATCGGCGAAATAGGTATTACCAACGACTGCAACGACAAGCAGCGCCACAACCGCCGCCCACTTGAGCCCGTCATGGCGCGTCCGTTGCACCTCTGCGCCATGTTTTACGGAACTAGGCTTCATAAAAACGAGACTCCTAAGGGTGCAGCGAGCGACAAAGGAATTCTAGAAAAGACATACCAACCTGGGGAAGGCTGGCAGGCCAGGAGGGAATCGAACCCCCAACCTGCGGTTTTGGAGACCGCTGCTCTGCCAATTGAGCTACTGGCCTGTATCGTCATGCGCGCAAGCAAACGCCTACGCAACAGCGGGCGCCATAATAGCGGAGAAACCTCCGCCTGACAACCCTTACTTTCACCCCCAAACCACCGGAGGGCAGAGACAAAAAAAGCGAGCATCGCTCGCCTTCTTCGCAATATGGAGCTCATGGACGGAATTGAACCGTCGACCTCACCCTTACCAAGGGTGTGCTCTACCCCTGAGCTACATGAGCCAAAACACATCAAACTGGAGCGGGCGGCGGGAATCGAACCCGCACCATCAGCTTGGAAGGCTGAGGTTCTACCATTGAACTACGCCCGCCGAACTTGCCTATAGAATGACAATCCGCTGCACGAGTAACAGTAGCTAATGCCCGCTTACCGGCGTTTCATTCCCAGACGCTGACTAGCTCAACGCCTGCTCAATCTGGTGGAGAGGGAAGGATTCGAACCTTCGAAGCTTTCGCGGCAGATTTACAGTCTGCTCCCTTTGGCCACTCGGGAACCTCTCCATCTGTGGCGGCACATTATGCCAGCCTCCAAAACGGTGTCAAGCCTGCAAACTCTTTATTTATCAAAGCCTGCTGGATGCAACGCCTTCTCAAGCGCAGCTTCCGCTCTGGAACGCGCTGCATTCTGTCAAAGCAGCATCGAGAATGCAAGGCCTGCGCGAATTTTTTCTAATGATACCGGCTCTGGAACCCGAGGAGCACCTGACATCTTGCCCGCCCGTTCGGCAAAGGTGAGCGGAAAACTGGCCTCAAGCCCGCCATATACCATATCGGGCCATACCGCATGGGGCACCTGCACACCGCGGGAAACGACTCTGGCATCACCACCGGTGAGCAGCACTGGTAGCGCCACCCCCTGCTGGTCACACACTTCGCTATAGATACGGTTAATCGCACTGACGGCCGCCATATAGATACCGTGATTCACCGCATCCACCGTGCGCCGCCCTGGCTCTAGCAATGCATCGGCTTCGCTTTCCGGGTCGATGGCGACGTTGCGCGTTCCTAGCTTCAGACTCTCTTTCATGAGCCGTAGGCCGGGAATAATGAAACCACCCAGGTGCACACCGCCAGGTAGTACGAAGTCAATGGTAATGGCGCTACCGCAATCCACCGCGCAGCAACCACCCGCCAGCTGGTAGCCCGCCAGCGCTCCCATCCAGCGGTCAACGCCCAACCGGCCCGGCTCTTCATAACCATTGACCACGCCGAGCGCTTCTGGCGTTGAGCGCGCCACATAAACGTGACGCACCTGACGGCGTAGCAACGTCACAGTCTCATCCAGCACAGCAGCCCTGGCTACACTGGATATCCGCACGGCTTCGACGACATCCAGGTCGGGAATATCCGCCCCCGGGCGCCACTCCTCCCGTGTCCACACGGCACCTCGCGAGCGGATCTCACTGCTCTCGGCATCTTTAAGCCGCCATTTCGACAGCGTGTTGCCGATATCCAAATCCAAAATCATAAGCGCCTACGTACGCTAATCTCACCGCCCGATAGGCGTCGCGAGTGACCGTTTTCAGTAACCCACAGGTTACCACTCTCATCCACATCTCCCGCCACAGCATCGCTTGAGCGCTCACCTTGAATCACTCGGATGGGTAGGCCTGCATAAGCATGGCGCTGATTCCACGCATCAAGCCAAGGCGCAAAGCCACTGTTTTCAAAGCCCGCCAGCATATCCAACAGCCCCGACACCATATCGGCAGCCAACTGGTTGCGGGAAATACCTGCCTTGGCATCAAACAGCGCCGCCACCGGCTGGTCAATGGTGGCCCGCAGGCTATCCGGTAGCGACAGGTTCATGCCCATGCCAATCACTACTTCACAAGGGCCTGCCGCATCACCGGTCACTTCAATCAAAATACCGGCTAACTTACCAAGCTCGCTGCCCTGCTCGGCTAGTAGCACATCGTTCGGCCACTTTAGTTTGGGCGATACGCCATACTGCTCAAGCACCTGAGAGACCACCACACCCACCGCCAGGCTTAATCCCTCCAGAGCATTGATACCTGATTCGAAGCGCCAGCCCATTGACACCATGAGGCTCTGCCCCCAGGGCGTCGACCACACCCGGCCACGGCGGCCACGCCCAGCCGTTTGCAGCTCGACGAAGCAGACCTCGCCATGCCCTGCCCCTTGAGAGAAGCGCTCGCGCAGGTATTCGTTGCTTGAAGGAAGCTGATCTTCCACGAACAGTCGCGCCAGCAGGTGGCGGGCATCGGCGGGCAGTCGCTCGACGATTTTGGCGCCATCCAGCGGCTCTAACGGGTGAGCCAACCGGTAGCCACGCCCTTTCACAGCGACCAGCTCTACGCCCAGCGCCTCTAATTTTTTTAGCTGTTTCCACACGGCGGCTCGGGAAACGCCCAGCGCTTCGCCTAATTGTTCACCGGAATGAACCTCGCCATCGCTTAACAAACGCATCAGGTTACCGATGGTCATGTGCTTGCCCCAACTGGGAAAACGCCTATCTTAACGGAAGCGCCACAACAGCGAAAACTGCCGCGTTTAGGTTATTGACTTGCTGCTTTATTTAAGACAGCGCTGGTAGTGGACCACCCCCAGACCCTATAATGCCGCCCTATTTTTCCAGCAGGATCGCGTCGTGATCGAGAATCTTCGCAACATTGCCATCATCGCCCACGTTGACCACGGTAAAACTACCTTGGTAGACAAACTGTTAAGCCAGTCCGGCACGCTCGACCGTAAGGCCGAAGGCCAAGAGCGTATCATGGACTCTAATGACCAGGAGAAGGAGCGTGGCATTACCATCCTGGCCAAAAACACCGCTATTCAGTGGCAGGATGGTAATGGTACGGGCTACCACATCAACATCGTGGACACCCCTGGGCACGCCGACTTCGGTGGCGAAGTTGAGCGTGTTATGTCCATGGTGGACTCGGTTCTGCTGCTGGTTGACGCCGTAGACGGCCCGATGCCACAAACCCGCTTCGTTACCCAGAAAGCCTTCTCCCAGGGCCTGAAGCCGATCGTGGTGGTTAACAAAATCGACCGCCCCGGTGCACGCCCTGATTGGGTTATCGACCAGATTTTTGATCTGTTCGACAACCTGGGTGCCACTGACGAACAGCTCGATTTCCCGATTATCTACTGCTCGGCGCTGAACGGTATTGCTGGTATGGATCCGGAAGCGCTGGCCGACAACATGGATCCGATGTTCCAAGCGATTGTGGACATCGTTGAGCCACCGAAAGTTGAAGTAGATGGCCCCTTCCAGATGCAGATTTCTGCCCTGGACTACAACAGCTACGTCGGCGTTATCGGTCTTGGCCGCATTAAGCGCGGTTCTGTGAAGCCTAACCAGCAGATTTCAGTCATCAGTGTTGATGGTACGACTCGGAAAGGCAAAATCGGTCAGGTCATGACCCACATGGGCCTTGAGCGAGTTCAAACCACCGAAGCCACCGCTGGCGATATCGTATGCATCACAGGCATCGAAGACCTGGCCATCTCGGACACTCTGTGTGACCCGAGCGCCGTTGAAGCGCTGCCGCCGCTGTCTGTTGATGAGCCGACCGTTTCTATGACCTTCCAGGTCAACGACTCGCCATTCGCGGGTAAAGATGGCAAGTTCGTCACCAGCCGTAACATCAAAGATCGTCTGGAGCAGGAACTGATTCACAACGTCGCCCTGCGCGTCGAGCAAGGCGAAACACCCGAGAAATTCAAAGTCTCTGGCCGTGGCGAACTGCACCTGTCGGTACTGATCGAAACCATGCGTCGTGAAGGCTTCGAGCTGGCCGTTGGCCGTCCGGAAGTTATCATCAAAGAGATCGACGGTGTTAAGCAAGAGCCCTACGAAGAAGTCATCATCGACTGTGAAGAACAGCACCAGGGCTCCATCATGGAAGAGCTTGGCTACCGTAAAGGTGAGATGACCAACATGAACCCGGATGGTAAAGGCCGAGTTCGTTTGGACTTCATTATCCCGGCGCGTGGCTTGATCGGTTTCCGTGGCCAGTTCCTGACGCTAACTTCCGGCACCGGCATCCTGACCAGCCGTTTTGACCACTACGGCCCGCTGAAGCCCGATGCGTCTATCGAGCGTCGTAACGGCGTGCTGGTGTCTATGGTAGGCGGTAAAGCGCTGGCTTACGCACTGTACGCCCTTCAGGAGCGCGGCAAGCTCATCATCGACCACGCGACCGAAGTGTACGAGGGCATGCTGATCGGTATTAACAACCGTGCCAACGACATGGTGGTGAACCCGACCAAGGGTAAAAAGCTCGATAACATGCGCTCTACCGGTAACGATGAGAACATCGTTCTAACGCCGCCGATCAAGTTTACCCTTGAGCAAGCCATCGAGTTCCTGGACTCCGATGAGCTGGTAGAAGTCACGCCCAGCCACATCCGCCTGCGCAAGAAGCACCTGACCGAAAACGAGCGTAAGCGCGCTAGCAAAAAGTAAGCTAACCCCGCCTCATTCACGAGGGCGCTGATTGAGCGGTCTGAAGGTACTGGCTGTTGGCATTGCTTATCAGGATTCGCATCTTCAGCGCGAGTGGCTGTTGAGTAATGCCAAAACGCTGGAATTTTCCCGCTTTCTTATAGCTCTTTGGAATCAATTGCGGCCGTCCAAGCAGCCGCGACAGCGTGGCTTGAGACGGCCGGTCCTGGACCAGGGGCGTCATGCCGCGTGCATCGCCGTTGCATGAGGGCGTCCAGATGGATAGGCTTTCACCCATAGCGGATGGCTCTCTTGGTTCAGGTTCTTGGCGGAACACACTGAATTTTCAAGAGAATACCATTCGCTATCTTCGTTATCAGGTCGGCCTCATGAATAAGCCGGGCTTAATCTGGAACCGTCACGCCAAAAACACAAGCAACGGTTTCTAACACTCGTGGTTTTCTGACGCCGACGCGTCTAGTCGCTCTGCCAAGCGCTTCTGGCGGCGCTTGTTGCGGTACATACGCACCAGCGCAATGACCAGTGCACACGCCACCATGGCGGCCAGCACGCCGCCCTGCCAGGGGCGTGCTGCGTCGCCGAGGACGGTTTCGAGGGTAATGATGAGCGCCAGGCCAAGTGCCTGGGTACCTATGGCCAGGGCGCGCAGGGTGTCAAAAGAGGATTGCGGCATCGACATCTCCGTCATGTGAAGCGTGCATGGTATGGTTGCCCAGTGTACCTGCTTATCGGAACGACTATGAATGCCATTGCTCTCGGTCCACTGCTGATTTCCACGCCCCGCCTCTATGCCTTTGGCTGTGCACTGCTGCTGCTTGTCAGTAGTCGCTACCTGCTGGGGCTGCCCGCTAAGCAGCATGGCCGTTGGTTTAATGGCTTGCTGGTGGTGTGGCTACTGGGGGCACGCGTGGCGTTTGTGGCCCTTAACTGGGAGAGTTATAGCGCTACCCCGCTCGACGCCCTAAAAGTGTGGCAGCCGGGCTATCACGCGCTGGGTGGACTAGTCACCGGCTTGCTGTGGACCGCCTGGACGCTGCGTGCACGTCTGCTGGCGATGATCGGCGGACTCGCCATGACGGTGGGGGCCGTTAGCCTCTGGTTAGTGTTGGTCACGCTGGCCCCGCTAGGCCAGCAATTTGCCGTGGCATCGCTGCCCGACGTCACCCTGGAAGATCTCGATGGAAACGCGGTTAGTCTCTCCTCGCTGACGAATCAAGATGAGCTCATTATCGTGAATTTATGGGCCACCTGGTGTCCCCCCTGCCTGCGTGAAATGCCGCTGCTGGAAGAGGCCGACCAGCGCGAGGGCGTTACTGTCGTGGTGGCCAATCAGGGCGAGGACTTACTACCTATCGCACGCTACCTAGACGAGCAGTCGCTGAGCTTTCGCTACCCGTTGCGCGACCCACAGCAAACCCTAATGGCCCAGTTTCAAGCCCCAGGCCTCCCCACTACTGTGCTATTTGACCAGACAGGCAAGACGCTGGACGTTCATGTGGGAGAGCTCACTCGAGCGCAGTTAGAGCGCTGGTTAAGCGATTGACCACGATAGACCTTAATACCCCCGCTGCTTTGCGTTAGAATCCCCCGCCCTGTTTGCCACTGGTGACCTGCCCAGCGGCGCACGACCGATTTTGACGACTTCCTCGAGGCATCATGAGCGATTTTTCTCCCGGCCAGCGCTGGATTAGCGACGGCGAGGCTGAGCTTGGACTCGGCACCGTGCTTAACTGCGACGCCCGTAGCGTTACCATCTTGTTCAGTGCCAGCCAGGAAACCCGCACCTACAACACCCGTCAAGCACCGCTCACCCGCGTCATGTTCGGCAGCGGCGACCGCGTGCTCTCTGCCGACGGCTGGCAGATGATCGTTGATGACAGCAAAGAGACCCGCGGCCTGATCACCTACATTGGTGAAGATAGCGAAGGCAACCCGCGCGAACTGCCTGAGGCGAAGCTGGCCGACACCATGCAGTTTGACCAAGCCCGTGACCGCCTGCTGACCGGTCAGGTAGACCGTAACGACTGGTTTGATCTGCGCTTTCGTACGTTGCACCACTATCAGCGCATTGAGCAGCACAGCGCGCTGGGCTTTGCTGGGCCGCGTATTGATCTCATTCCCCACCAGCTCTATATCGCCGACGAAGTGGCCGGACGCCATGCGCCGCGGGTACTGCTGGCCGACGAGGTAGGCCTGGGCAAAACCATTGAGGCGGGCTTGATTCTCCACCGCCTGCTGCTGGCAGGCCGGGTAGAGCGCGCGCTGATTCTGGTGCCCGACAGCCTGACCCACCAGTGGCTGGTAGAGCTGCTGCGCCGTTTCTCACTAAACGTGACACTGCTGGACGAGCACCAGAGCCAAGCCCACGGCAGCACCAACCCGTTCGAGAGCGCCCAGCTCGTGCTGGCCAGCCAAGGCTGGCTGTTCGCCAACATTCATCGCCAGGACCAAGCCCTGGCCAGCCGCTTCGACCTGCTGATTGTCGATGAAGCGCATCACCTGGACTGGAGCCCAGAAAGCAGCGGCCCCGGCTACCAGTGCGTGGAACAGCTCGCCTCTGAGATCCCGGGCTTGCTGCTGCTCACCGCCACGCCAGAACAGATGGGGCTGGAGAGCCACTTCGCGCGCCTGCGCCTGCTGGATGCCGAGCGCTACCACGATATCGAGCGCTTCAAAGAGGAGGAGCAGCACTACGTGGCGGTGGCCGAGGCCATCGATGCTCTCGAGGAACTGCCCCAGACCGCGAGCGCCCGTGAACGCGTCGCCGCCGTAGCCGACGACCGAGATAGCCAAGCGCTGCTCGCCACGCTGTGCCACCCAGAGGCAAGCCCTGAGCAGCAGGACGCCGCCCGCGCCCAGCTGCGCGATGCGCTGTTAGACCGCCATGGCACCGGCCGCGTGATGTTCCGCAACAGCCGCCGTCACGTAGGCGGCTTCCCCGAGCGACGCCTGCATCAGGCATCACTGGAACTGCCGTCGGCTTACCGCCGCGTGCTGCGCCGCCTGGAGCGCGACGACGACTACCTGGACGAGCTGCTGATCGAAACCGGCATGGACCACCCGGATGTACTGATCTACCCGGACGCCATGTACCGCGAGTTAAGCAACGATCCGCTGAACACCGAGTCCTGGTGGCATATCGACCCACGCGTCAACTGGCTGCTGGAAAAACTCAGCGACGACAGTGAATCCGGCTTTGCCAACGACAAAGTGCTGGTGATTGCCCACCATCGCGAAACCGCCGAAGGGCTCGCGGAGGGCCTGCGGGTCTTGGGCGGCTACCATGCGCCGGTCTTCCACGAAGGCCTGTCACTGATAGAGCGCGACCGGGCCGCCGCCGCGTTTGCCGATGAAGAGGATGGCTGCCAGGTGTTGGTGTGTTCTGAGATTGGCTCCGAAGGGCGTAACTTCCAATTCTGCCGCCACCTGGTGATGTTTGACATGCCGCAGCATCCCGACCAGCTAGAGCAGCGCATTGGCCGTCTGGATCGGATCGGCCAGCGCCATGCCATCGAGCTGCACGTGCCCAACTTCACCGGCAGCCCCGGCGAGCGCTTGCTGCGCTGGTACCACGAAGGCATGGACGCGTTCAGCGCGCCCCATGGGGTGGGCAGCGACCTGTTCGATGCCTTTGGCGATGCCCTGGCCGATGCGCTGCTCGACGATGAAGCGCTCGACGAGATTATCGAAGAGACGCGCGAGATGTTCACTGCCAAGCTCGCCGAGCGGGATGCGGGTCGCAACCGCCTGCTGGAGCTTAATGCTTGCCGCCCAGCACGAGCACAGCAGGTGATTGAGGCGGTACGCGAGCTGGACGAGGACCCGGCACTGCCCCGCTACGTGGAGCGCGCGCTGGATATCTTCGGCGTCGATAGCCAGGAGATCGGCAATGGCCTGCTCTACCTTCAGCCCAGCCAGCACATGCTGGATGGCCTGCCGGGGCTGGTCAAAGGCGAAGAGGGCTTTTCCGCCACCTATAGCCGCGCTCAGGCGCTGGCACGGGATGATGTTCAGCGGCTCTCCTGGGAGCACCCGCTGCTGCGCGAAATGATGGGCCGCATTCTCGACGGCACCATGGGCAACACGGCGCTGGCGCTGCTGCGCCACCCAGCGATCCCCAGCGGGCGCTTAATGGCGGAACTGGTGTTCCGCACCCACTGCCCGGCACCCAAATCGCTGCACCTGAACCGCTTTTTGCCACCCACCGCCGTGCGGGTACTGTTGGATGAATCAGGGGCTAACCTGACCAGCAAGATCTCCTTCACCGGGCTGGGCAAAAATCTGCAGAAGGTGAACAAGTCGCTGGCGCGGGACTTGATCAAAAGCCGCCATGACCAGTTACGCGAACTCCTCACCCAAGGGGAAGGCGAAGCCGAACGGGAGCTGCCGAGCATTGTTGAGGCCGCTGAAACCCGTATGCGTGCCCAACTGGATGCCGAACTGGCCCGCCTGACGGCGCTGGCAGAGCACAATCCGGCAGTACGCAGCGAAGAGCTGGAAGCGCTGAAACAGGAGCGCCAAGCACTGAGCAACGCGATTGAGAATACCCGCCTGCGGCTTGACTCCGTACGGGTCATTATCACCGTCGACCCGAACGCTTAAACCAGGCAAGTACCCGCTGGTGGCGCTATAAAATTGCCGCCAGCGCTTGCTTCAGCGTCGGGTATTGGAAATGAAAGCCTGCCTCGCTCAAGCGCGCCGGGCGCATATCCGCACCGGTAAGCAGCAGTTGTGACATCTCCCCAAAGCCCGCTTTCAGCACAAAAGCGGGCACCGGAAACATGGCCGGACGATGCAGCTGCTTGGCCAGCGCTTGGGTGAATTCGGCGTTGGTCACCGGATGCGGTGCGCTGCCGTTAAAGGCACCTGACAAGGTCGGCTCGTTGATCAGAAACATAATCGCCGCTACCAAGTCATCCCGGTGAATCCAGGGCATGAACTGTGTGCCATCGCCAAATCGCCCGCCTAATCCCAGCTTGAACGGTGGCAGCATTTTCTGCAGCGTACCGCCTCCCGCCTCTAGCACTAAGCCAATCCGTAAAACTGCTAGCCTAACCCCCATGGCTTCAATCGGTTTTGCCGCGGCTTCCCATTGGGCGCAGAGCCGATGGGCGAACTCATCATGAGGGGACGTGGATTCATCCACCACTTTGCTGCCCTGATCACCGTAATAGCCCATGGCCGAACCGCTCACCATCACTTTCGGTAAGGGCTGACCATTGGCCGCCAGCTGCTCACAGAGCGCAATCAGCTGCTGAGTACTTTCCACCCGTGAACGAATCAGCCGCTCTTTCTGCTCGGCGCTCCAGCGCTTTGCCGCGATGGACTCCCCCGCTAGGTTTACCAACGCATCCGGCGGTGTATCCACAAAGGCTTGGGCACTATCACGGATATCGCATGCCTTGGGTAGTTTTCCCCGCACGTCGTGGGGCGTGCGAGATACCACCTGTACATCGTGCCCCTGGGCAATGAGCTGTTGGCAGAGCCGTTGGCCTACAAAGCCGCTTCCCCCGGTAATTAATACCCGCATGGTGTCACTCCTTTGGCGTTGGACGTCACTTGCGCCAGCGTAGTCGCCACTACTGATCCATCAGATGGTTGATATCAAAAAGTGGTCACCGCACCGTCGCGCACGTTGCATAGCGCTTAATTGTACAATATTTATACATAACTGCTACAATAAATTTAGTTGAGCACTACCTTACTCGCGAGGATTTATGGCTGAACCGGCAAGTGTAACCTTCACTCCCTCCACCGCGCCCACCTTTGCGAGCAAAGTTGCCGACTGAACAGTATGGCCACTTCGATCATGTGGTGATCAGCGCGCCGCCTCCCCAGGCAAAAGCGCTGCGGGCAGTCAGTCATTCTTATACAGCGAGCGCGGTTTATGGCTATACGGCGGCAGCTTTCGTGGCAGCCGCGTGGAGGATGCATGGCTCTCCGATGACGAGTTGGGAGAGGCATTATTAGGCCGGTCGGTCTAATGGAAGCTAACGCGAGGCTACACCCAAAGGGACACAGCAAAGGTTGTACCTAGTAGCCACAAGTTGTACAAAGGTGCCTATAATAGCGTGACCCTATCTAACCGATTAGGTGCTATTCAGCAAACCGCTACACGACTAAGTGGCCTAGCGCCGAACTGGCGCGACAACACGGCCACCGCAATTATTGACAGACCCCTGCAGCGCTTGTTGCAGGCAACCAAGAGGCAATGGCGCCCATGAGCAACAAGGCGACCCACCCACCCGATACCCCGCTCTATCCGATTCGGGAAGTTTCCCGCTTAACGGGTGTGAACTCGGTCACCCTGCGCGCCTGGGAGCGACGCTACGGATTAATTCGCCCACAGCGGACCCCTAAGGGTCACCGGCTCTATGCCCAGGACGATATCAGCCGTATTGAACGCATTCTCCAGTGGCTCAACCGAGGCGTGCCGGTCAGCCAGGTCGCCGACCTGCTTGACCAGCCCGAAACGGTAGAGGCCCCCGCCCCAGATGCCGGGGACTGGTCTAGCCAGCGCCAGCAGCTTCTGGCGGTCATTGAAGCCGTCGACCTTCCCAAGCTGGAAGCGCTCTACCATCAAAGCCTAGCGCTCTATCCGCTAAGCGTGGCGATTAACGAGCTGTGGCAGCCCGTCATTCTGACCCTAGAAGCTAAATGGGCGGCGCAGCCAGATGATTTGGTGCGCCGCACCTTTGAGGCCTTTTTGCGTAGTCAGGTGGGTACTCGCCTGCACTACGCCAACCAGGCAACCCGCGGCCCGCTGATTCTGCTCAGCGCCATGCCCGACGATCCTGGCCCGCTGTGGGTACTGATGAGTGCACTGATGGCCAGCGAGCAGGGCTACCGAGTCCAGCTGTTTGATCATTCGCTGGCACTCGAAGACCTTGCACAAGCGGTGTCTCGCCTGCACTCCTCAATGGTTCTGCTCTCTAGCGGCCAGCGGGAATGCGACAACTATATTCGCGTAGCGCTACCCAAAGCCGCTGAAGCGCTGGGCGTGCCTATCGGCGTATGCGGTGAAGTCGCGCGCCTGCGTGAGAACGATCTGCGCGATGGTCCTGTTCATATGCTGGGCGACGATCTACCCCAGGCGATCGCCCGGCTACGCCCTCTTCTGCGTGAATCAGGCATTCTTTAAGCGTACGAAAAGTCGCCACCCTAAGGACTTTGCATGAACCTGCAGCTTGTTTGGTTTCGCAGCGATCTACGTATTCATGACAATTCCGCACTCGCCGCCGCTGCCGCCAAAGGGCCGGTAGTGGCGGTTTTTTTGCGTAGCATTGAGCAGTGGCGTGACCACGGCCACGGCGCAAATAAGCTCGATTTCTGGGCGCGTGGTGTTAGCGCGCTTAAGGCCTCGCTCAATGGCTTGAATATTCCGCTGTTGCATCGCGATATTGGGCGTTTCGACGACGCCCCCAAGGCGCTTTTAGAGGTTGCCCGCGAACATGGCATCAAGCAGCTCCACTTCAATTATGAGTATCCGCTGAACGAGCAGCGCCGCGACCAGTCGGTACTGGAGGCTTTTCAGCAGGTCGGTATTACCGCCCAAGGCCATCACGACGCGGTGGCGTTTGCCCCCGGTACCTTGCTGACAGGCAAAGGCGACTACTACGGCGTCTTCACCCCGTTTTCAAAAGCGTGGCACAAGCAAGTTACCGCCGAGCAGTTAGCCCTGCGCGACACGCCCAGCGCGCAGTCACCGCTAGCCATTGACAGTGATCCATTACCAGCACTGCCAACGCTAGAGGATGAGCCGCTGGATGGGCGTCTCTGGCCTGCGGGTGAAAATGCTGCCAGCGATAACCTTGAGCGCTTTTTACGCTTTCGGGGGCGTCACTATAAAGATCAGCGTGACTTTCCTAAGGTGCGCGGCACGAGCGAGCTTTCGCCCTACTTAGCGCTGGGCGTTATTTCCCACCGCCAGTGCCTGCAAGCGGTCATGAGCGAAAATGGCGGGCACCTTGCCGATGGCGATGCAGGCCTTACCACCTGGGTAAACGAACTCATCTGGCGCGAGTTTTATCAGCATGTCGCGGTCGGCTTTCCTCAGGTATGCCGCTACCAGCCGTTTCAAGCGCACACCAAGCAGTTGCAATGGCGGGATGACGACGAAGGGTTTGCCGCCTGGTGCGAAGGCCGCACCGGTTATCCGATTGTGGATGCCGCCATGCGCCAGCTAGTGACGACCGGCTGGATGCACAATCGTCTGCGAATGATTACGGCCATGTTTCTCAGCAAGCATCTGCTGATTGACTGGCGGCGGGGCGAAGCCTTTTTTATGCGCCACTTGGTCGATGGCGAGTTTTGCGCCAATAACGGCGGCTGGCAGTGGGCAGCCTCAACGGGTACCGATGCGGCACCTTACTTCCGCATTTTCAACCCCACGACCCAATCCACGCGCTTCGACCCAGGCGGCGAATTTATTGCTCAGTGGCTACCCGAGCTCAAGACGTTGCCTGCCAAAGCGCGCCATGCGCCGCCTCAGGACATGCTCAACCCGATTGACTACCCAGCGCCCATCGTTGACCACAAAGCGGCTCGCCAGCGGGCGCTGGATGCCTTCAAAGCGCTCTCCAAATAACGTTAACCTCAGCACCTCTCCATAGCGGCGTCCCGCCGCTATTTTAGGCGGTGCAGCGCTAGCAAACGTTAGCTTGGCACCGTGGCTACTTCCAGCACAGGCCGTCATCTGGGCAGCGCTCTGCTGGGGCATCAGCCGTTACATTCAGCGTTTAGCCGCTAGCGATTAATTAATATGCGCCTTCTGCCTGCGTTAGCGGTGCCCAGCGCTGCTCAAGCTCGGCGGCGGGCATCGGTTTAGCAAAGTAAAATCCTTGTACCAGGGTGCAGCCTGCTTCTACCAGGAACTGACACTGGGCCTGGGTTTCGACTCCTTCGGCGATCACTTCCAGCCCCATGCCTTTTGCCATGGCCAGTACCGCTGTAACAATCGCGGCATCTGCTTGGTCGTTGGGCAACTCGCTAATAAAAGCGCGATCTAATTTAATTTTATCTACTGGTAGCCGCTTCAAATATCCCAGCGACGAGTAGCCGGTGCCAAAGTCGTCAATAGCGATTGAGTAGCCAAGCTCTCTTAGTGCCTGCAGACGTGGCCCCATGTCCCCTGCTCGTTCGTCTAGTAACACCGATTCGGTCAGCTCCAAACCAAGTTGTGACGGCTCTAACTGGTAACGCTCAAGACAGGTGGCAAGCTGGGTTTCTAGATCGCCCTGAAAGAGCTGAAGGGCAGAGATATTGACCCAAACAGTGGTCTTCGGCATGCCGCTATTTTGCCAATGCGCTTGCTGAGCACAGGCCTTTTCGATCACCCAACTGCCTAACTCTGCCATCAAGCCGTGACGCTCGGCCAGGGGAATAAACTCTCCCGGCGATATCATGCCACCTTTGGGGTGACGCCAGCGCAGCAGTGCTTCCATACCTACCAACTCACCGCTACCGGGATGGTGTTGGGTTTGGTAGTGAAGCTCTAACTGGTCACCGGAGATCAGCGCGGCACGCAGGTCGCTGACTAATGCTAATTGGGGATTATCCTGTTTATCCAGCGCGGGGCAAAACCGCAGGCTGTGGTTGCGACCCAGCCGCTTGGCGCTGTAAAGCGCTGACTCTAAACGCTGAAACAGCACGCTGGAATCTTGACCATCTTCCGGCGCACGGCAGCTACCAATGGTGAGGCCTAATCGTAGCGACTGTTCATTAATCTCGAAGGGGCGGCACATATGGTCGCGCAGATTCCCTAGCCACTTGTCGTGGTCATCAAAGGTGGTGGTGCGAATCACCATAAACTCATCACCACCCAGCCGCCCCACTACGCTTCCCGCCATATAGCTGGTGAGCCGCTGGGCAAATCGAGCCAGCAGCCGGTCGCCCTGCTCAACGCCTAAGCTATCGTTAACCGACTTAAGTCCGTCAATATCAATCAACGCCATATCCAAGCTTTCACCTGCACGCAGGTGGCGCAGCCTGGACGCCATTAAGTCATGCAAGCGACGCCGGTTAGGTAGGCCTGTTAGCGGGTCTTCATAGCCGATACGCCTTAAATCGTTCTCACGAGCTTTTTGTGCCGAAATATCGGAGAACCAGCTGATAAAGTGGGTGATTTTGCCTCGCTTGTCGGTGACGGCACGCACTTTGAGCCATTCAGGGTACTCATCGCCATGTTTGCGACGGTTCCACATTTCGCCTTCCCAGCGCCCAGTGGCTTTTAGGGTGCTCCAAAAGTTTTCATAAAACGCTTTGTCATGGCGCTGAGCCGCCAGGGTGTCTAGTTTTCGGCCTATCATCTCTTGGCTTTCATAACCGGTAATTTCGGTAAACGCCGGATTCACCGCTAGCACACGGTTTTGGACATCACTAATGACCACCGCATCACCAGACAACCCCAACGCATCCTGTGAAAGGCGCAGGCGCAGACGCTGCTGACGCACTTGGTTCCAAGCATCCCACAAGCCTAAAGTAACGAAGCTAGCCGCGACCATACGCAGCGCCGCACCGGGGATCCACACGCAGGCAGGTAGCGCCATCAGCGCCACCCATACCAACGGGCGATTAAGAGAGACAGGCAGCCACATGGCGATTCTTGTTGTCCTGATCAGTCACTAACAAAAACAAACGATGACGACATCATGCCGTCTCACTAAAATCTTGGATAGAGCATATTACGTCAATACACCGTTTATTGGGCGAATTCACTAATCCGAACAACACAATAAGGCAACCTGGATTATCGACAACCCATTAAAAAGTGTTAGAACGTTACGATAAGCCGCTCGCGACGTGCATTCAGCGGTTTCGGGAAGTAGACTAGGCGCAACAATCATCTTCATACTCGGAACGACTCAGTGACCAAGCAACATTCCTTTGATCGCGAAGAACTGCTGGCCTGCTCGCGCGGCGAACTATTTGGCCCCGGCAATGCACAGTTGCCAGCTCCTAACATGCTGATGCTTGATCGCATTAAGCACATTCACGAAGAGGGCGGTGAGCATGGCAAGGGCGAACTGATCGCCGAGCTGGATATCGCACCTGATCTGTGGTTTTTTGATTGCCACTTCCCAGGAGATCCAGTGATGCCCGGCTGCTTAGGGCTTGATGCGATGTGGCAGCTGGTGGGCTTCTATCTGGGATGGCTTGGCCATCCTGGCCGTGGCCGTGCGCTAGGCTGTGGCGAAGTGAAGTTCAGCGGCCAAATTTTGCCCGATGCACAAAAAGTGACGTATCGCATTAATATGAAGCGCGTCATCACTCGTCGGCTTATCCTAGGCATTGCTAACGGCACCGTGTCCGTTGACGGACGCGACATCTACCAGGCTAATGACCTGCGCGTTGGCCTATTCACCTCCACTGCGAATTTCTAACAGGAGGCTCCCATGCGACGAGTGGTAGTCACCGGCCTTGGCATCGTGTCGTGCTTAGGCAACGACCAGCAACAGGTCCTAGACGCGCTCAAAAACGGGCGCAGCGGTATTCGTTTTAAGGAAGAGTACGCTGAGCGTGGCTTCCGTAGCCATGTAGCAGGCAGCGTTGATATCGACTTGGACGCGTTAATCGACCGCAAACTGCGCCGCTTTATGGGCGACGCAGCAGCCTATGCGTATGTCTCCATGGCTCAAGCAGTCGAAGACGCCGGGCTAACTGAAGCCCAGGTTTCTGACGTGCGTACGGGGCTGATTGCAGGCTCGGGGGGGGCATCAAGCGCCAACCAAGTTGAAGCTGCCGACGCCATGCGCGAGAAAGGCCTGCGCCGCGTAGGCCCCTACCGTGTTACCCGCACCATGGGCAGCACAGTGTCTGCGTGCTTGGCAACGCCGTTTAAAATCAAAGGTGTGAATTACTCAATCTCTTCCGCCTGCGCAACCTCAGCTCACTGTATCGGCAATGCCATGGAGCAGATCCAGCTAGGCAAGCAGGACGTCGTCTTTGCTGGCGGTGGCGAAGAGGAGCACTGGACGCTGTCGTGTCTGTTCGACGCCATGGGTGCTCTCTCTACGCACTATAACGACACGCCTGACAAGGCTTCTCGCCCCTACGACCAGGCGCGCGACGGCTTTGTGATCGCTGGCGGCGGCGGCATGCTGGTGCTTGAAGAGCTGGAGCATGCCAAAGCTCGTGGCGCGAAGATTTACGGCGAGCTGGTGGGCTATGGCGCAACGTCTGATGGCTACGACATGGTGGCTCCCTCTGGCGAAGGTGCTACACGCTGTATGCAGCAAGCGATGGCGACCGTGCAGGGCGATATCGACTATATCAATACCCACGGCACCTCTACGCCGGTTGGTGATATGGCTGAGTTGAAGGCCATCCGCAATGTGTTTGGCAACTCAACGCCTGCTATGAGCTCGACCAAGTCGCTAACGGGCCACTCCCTAGGAGCAACAGGCGTACAAGAAGCCATCTACTCACTGTTGATGATGCAGCACAATTTTGTAGCTGCCTCGGCAAACGTTGATCAGCTGGATGAGCAGGCCGATGGCTTCGATATTGTGACCCAGCGTCGCGATAACGTCACCATCGACCGCGTGCTGTCTAATAGCTTTGGCTTTGGCGGTACGAACGCTTGCTTAGTCTTCCAGCGCTATAACGGTTGATCAGCACTTAAGCAGCATAAAAACGGCGCCTTTCGAGGCGCCGTTTTGCGTTATAAAACGATTAGCGAGACGCTGGCCGTGGCACCTCTGAAATTTCCTGTAGCTGACCCTCTATCCAAGCCTCTACATCTTCCAAGACTTCATCGGGCGTACGCCCGGAGGTCTCAATGGGCTCTCCAATGCGCACCCGCAGTACACCCGGGCGCTTGACCCAGTGACGACCAGGCCAGCGCTCACCGGCATTGTGAGCGACGGGAAGCACCGGCACACCGGCTCGGCAAGCAACGACACTACCGCTTTTGTTATAGCGCTTGCGCACGCCAGGATCTACCCGCGTGCCCTCTGGGAAAATCAGGACAGACAGGCCAGTGCCCAGGCGTTCGACGCCCTGCGTCAGCACCTGTTTCATGGCTCGCGCGGGCTTGGAGCGATCCAAACTGATCGGGCGTAGCAAGCGCAGCCCCCACCCAAAAACGGGAATGCGCAGCAGCTCGCGCTTGAGCACGGTGCACACCGGCGGCTTCATCACCTGCAGAAAGAGCGTCTCCCACTCACACTGGTGATTGGCTTGAATGACGCAGGGCCCTGACGGGATATTTTCCCGCCCCTGAATCTCATAGCGCACACCGCAGGCAATGCGGAACCACACCATCAAGAAGTAGTTGTAGAGATTCAACAGCCGATAGCGAGCCGCCAGTGGCAGAAACGGTGCGATGGGTAAAAAAAGCACCCCAATGAGCAGCATGGCAGTGAAATAACCTAAATAAAACAGCAGGCTGCGACCCACATTGATCAAACTGACTCTCCTGTCCCAACGTCATCACGCTGCTGGTCACGGGTTAAGCACCACGCATCTAGCATGCGTCCCACTTCCAGCCGCCAAGGTTTTTGATGCACACCAAAAACATCCAACACTCGACGGCAGTTTAATACCCGACGCAGCTTGGCGTCGTGATGATGATTAAGGGCCTGTATCTCCCCTAAATCAATATGTTCGCCACGCCCTTCTAGGTGAGTGGCCAGCTGAGTACGCACCATTGATGTAAAAGTGAACGCACTGACCGGCTCAGTGCCCGCCAAATGATAGGCTCCCCAGGCGTCAGCGCCGCAGGCCTGCTGCTGTAGCATGCCAATCAACGCCATGGCGACCGCGTCGGCAGAGGTGGGGCAAAACACTACGTCCTCTGCTGCGCGCACCGTCTGCCCCGTGATAAAGCTGTCGATAATTTCACTTAGCCAGGCGTGGCTACCTTCCAACGCAAACAGCGGCCCTAAGCGCACAATCAGATGGCGATGGTATTCGGCACGGATACGATCGCCTGTTTGCACCAATCGACGCAAACACTCATCACGTGGGGCAGGCACGACATGCTCATCAATCGGGATATCAAATCCCTCTTCATAAAGCTGATCCGAGACACACCACACCAGCGCCACGTCTTGGGCTTGGCAGGCATCCACACAGCGATCAACAGCATCCGCATGGGCTTTCACCTCGGCGGGCGTCATGCTCAGCGGGTGCGCCAGCGGGGGAATGAGCACCGCATCGGGCGCTATCGCCTGTAGCTGACTCGGCGAAACAGCAAGGCCTTGCTCAATGACTAGCTCGGTATCCGCGCGCCGGCTCGCTTCACGGGCTAGCGCTAAACTTAAGCAGTGCCCGGCATCTAGTATCAGCAGCTTCAAGACAGCCTCTCCCCCTCAACCCAAAACCGTGGCGGCAACTGCGCCACGCATCGACGAACGTGTGTAAGGTACTTTTTAGAACGGAATTTCGTCGTCGAAATCATCAAAATTACCCGGATCGGGGGCGCCATAGCTGTTGTTTTGGTTATTCGGTGCCGGCTGCTGCTGCGGCGCGGGCTGTCCACCTCGCTGAGGGGCCCCACCCTGAGGCGGGTAGCCGCCCTGCTGGGGCAGGTTTTGGCCATAGTTCTGTTGAGGAGGCGCTTGCTGAGCCGGGGCCTGCTGAGCGTAGCCACCCTGCGGGGCACCACCGCCCTGGAAGTCGCCGCCACGGCTATCCAGCATTTGCATATCGTTAGCCACGATCTCCGTGCTGTAACGATCTTGACCGTTCTGGTCCTGCCATTTGCGCGTTTGCAGGCGGCCCTCAATATACACTTTTGAGCCTTTTTTAAGGTACTGCTGGGCGATTTCAGCGGTTTTGTTGAATAGCACCACGCGATGCCACTCGGTGCGCTCCTGGCGCTGGCCACTTTGGCGATCCATCCAGGTATCGGAAGTGGCTAGGTTTAAGTTTGCTACCGCTGTGCCAGAAGGGGTGAATCGCACTTCAGGATCTTGGCCCAGGTTGCCAATCAAAATAACTTTGTTAATACCGCGCGCCATGAGGTCGCTCCTTTACGTAATCGGACAAATAACTGAGTAGGTCGCTACCTGCTGTTTTTAGCAGGTGAGCGCTCATTCTTTAGGGTCGCGGCGGTGGAATCAGTTTTGCCAGCGCCGCTTGATCGAGTTCTTTGCGGTTTACCTTCAAATACATGAGGCGCTCCTCCGGCACGACCATCACATCTTCCACACCAACCACGTCGGCAAGATGCTCCATCAATAAGTTGATCGCATCAGGCTGCGTATCGTGTAACGCCACCACCTCGCTGGAGAGCGGCGGAGGAGAAGGCATCCGCCACATGGCTACCCACCACGCCAGCGCTAGCACCGCGCAACCAATAAATACCGCGTTAAGCCCCCAGGTATTCGCCAGCAAGCCGCCCAACGTGCCACCTAAAAAAGCGCCGAGAAACTGGCTGGTGGAATACACCCCCATTGCGGTGCCCTTAGCACCCGCTGGGGCCAACTTGCTAAGCATGGAAGGCAGCGTTGCCTCCAGCAAATTAAAGCCGGTAAAGAAAACAAACAGCCAAACAAACAGCCAATGCCCCTGGGAAAGCGACAACCCTAGGCTGGCTAGGCTGGCAGCGATGGCTCCAATCGCCAATAGGCACATCAGCCTCATACGCTGGCGCTTTTCCGCTATGATCACCAGCGGCACCATCGCCACAAAAGAGAGTGCCATAATGCCTAGGTAGGCTAATCCATGGTACTCCACTGCTACCCCCGCATTGAGTAAGCGGAAGGGGATAGCCACAAAGATTGCCATGAGGACAAGATGCAGCGCAAAAATCGATAGATCAAGCCGCCACAAATCCGGCCGGGTAATCACACTTTTAAACTGCTTCCGGTCCAGCCCTACGTCACGGTGGCGTAACCGGCGCGGCGCAGGCGGCACCCAGCGCCAAAGGACTAACAGTCCCACCAATGTTAGGAGTGCGGTAAACCAAAACACCCCAGAGAGCCCCGCCCAGGAGGCTAACCAAGGACCAAGCACCATGGCAATGGCAAACGATACGCCGATCGAAAGGCCAATGGTGGCCATGGCCGCCGTGCGTACCTGCTCGCGGGTTTGATCTGCCAATAGAGCCATTATGGCGGCCGCCACGGCACCGCCCCCCTGAAGGGCGCGACCTAAAATTACCCCGCCAATGCTATCTGCCATGGCCGCTACCACGCTGCCAAAAGCAAAAATCAGCAGCCCCATCGCAATGACACGCTTACGACCAATGCGGTCAGAGAGCAAACCAAACGGGATTTGCAGCGTCGCCTGGGTTAAGCCATAAATGCCTAACGCCACGCCAACCAGTAGCGGCGTAGCGCCTGTCAACGTGTCGGCATAAAGCGCGAGCACCGGCAGAACCATGAACAGTCCCAGCATACGAGACGCATAAAGGCCGGCCAAGCCGCTGATTGCACGGCGTTCAGCGGCCAGCAGCAGTGCGGAAACCTTGCGCATAGTGCCCTTGTGTATGGTGGATGGGCCAGAACGGCCTGAGGTAACCCCCCATTCTAGCGCTTTGTCATCACGCTGGAAACGCCAAGCGCGGTGACGCAGGCAGAGACAGTTTTGCCGGGAAGGGGACAGCAATCGTATAATTACGCTTTTGCCACGCGATTCGAGGTGTTGATGGACAGCATTCTGGTCAGGGGTGCCCGCACCCACAACCTCAAGCAGATCGATGTGGAGCTGCCTCGCGACAAGCTTATCGTCATTACCGGGCTTTCCGGTTCCGGTAAGTCATCGCTGGCGTTTGACACGCTCTATGCCGAGGGGCAGCGTCGCTACGTGGAGTCGCTCTCTACCTATGCACGCCAATTCCTCTCGATGATGGAGAAGCCCGATGTGGACCACATCGAAGGTCTCTCTCCTGCGATCTCTATTGAGCAGAAATCCACCTCCCACAACCCGCGCTCAACCGTGGGCACTATCACCGAAATCTACGACTACCTGCGTCTGCTGTTTGCCCGCGCAGGCACGCCCCGTTGCCCAGAGCACGGTGAAGACTTAGAAGCCCAGACCATTTCGCAGATGGTCGATCAGGTAATGAACCTCGCCGAGGGCACCAAGCTAATGCTGCTGGCCCCTATGGTGAAGGGCCGCAAAGGCGAGCATTTACAATTGCTCAGCGAGCTGCGTGCCCAGGGGTTCGTGCGGGTGCAGATCGACGGTCAAGTGCTCGAACTCGACGACATCGCACCATTGGATAAGCGTAAAAAACACGATATCAGCGTGGTAGTGGACCGCTTTAAAGTGCGCGACGATATCGCCCAGCGCTTAGCGGAATCGTTTGAGACCGCGCTAAACCTGGCCGACGGCACGGCGATGATTCACTTTATGGATGGCGAGCAGGAAGACCTCGCCTTCTCCTCGCGCTTTGCCTGCCCGGTATGTGGCTACTCGCTCTCAGAGCTTGAGCCGCGCATGTTCTCTTTTAACAACCCTGCGGGCGCCTGCCCTACCTGTGATGGCCTCGGCGTTCAGCAGTACTTTGACCCAGATAAGCTGATTAGCCATCCAGAGCTTTCCCTCGCAGAAGGCGTCATTAAAGGCTGGGATCGGCGCAACATTTACTATTTCACCCAGTTGCAGGCACTCGCCAAGCACTACCGCTTCGAGCTGGAAACCCCCTGGCAGGAGCTGGCTCGCCACGAGCGTGAGATCATCCTCAACGGTAGCGGCAATGAGCAAATTCCGTTCGTGTACGTGGGGGATCGCGGCCGCAAAGTCACCCGGGAGCATGCCTTTGAAGGCGTGCTGCCCAACATGCAGCGCCGCTATCGGGAAACCGAATCCAACATGGTGCGTGATGATCTCGCCAAGTATATCGCCGTGCAGCCGTGTACCACCTGCGGCGGCTCGCGGCTGCGCAAAGAGTCGCGCCATGTGTACGTGGATGACCACAACATTGCGGATATCGTTCACCTGCCGATTGGCGACGCGTGGCGCTACTTTGCCGAGCTGGCCCTGCCGGGGCGTAAAGGCGAAATTGCCGACAAGATCGTCAACGAGATTCACGCGCGCCTAGAGTTCCTGGTCAACGTGGGCCTGGACTACCTGAACCTAGAGCGCAGCGCCGACACCCTCTCCGGCGGCGAAGCCCAGCGTATCCGTCTGGCTAGCCAAATCGGCGCGGGGCTGGTGGGCGTCATGTACATTCTGGACGAGCCCTCTATCGGCCTGCATCAGCGGGACAATGACCGCCTGTTGAAAACCCTGGAGCGACTGCGCGACCTGGGCAATACCGTGATTGTGGTCGAACACGACGAAGACGCCATTCGCGCGGCGGACCATGTGCTGGATATCGGCCCCGGCGCCGGTGTTCATGGCGGTGAAATCGTCGCCCAAGGCACGCCCCAGCAAGTGATGGATAACCCCAACTCGCTCACCGGTCAGTATCTTTCCGGCACTCGTGAAATCGCCGTGCCGCCCTACCGTATTCCCAGCAATCCGGAAAAGCAGTTGGTCGTGCGCGGCGCGACAGGCAATAACCTGCAAAACGTCACGCTGAGCCTGCCTTTGGGGCTGTTTATTGCCGTGACGGGGGTTTCTGGCTCGGGTAAATCAACGCTGATTAACGGCACGCTGATGCCCATTGCCGCCCGTGAGCTTAACCGCGCCACCACCTTGACCCCAGCGCCCTATGAGAAGGTTGAAGGGCTTGATCAGCTCGATAAAGTGATCGATATCGACCAGAGCCCCATTGGCCGTACGCCGCGCTCTAACCCTGCGACGTACACCGGTATTTTCACGCCCATTCGCGAGCTATTTGCGGGTACCCAAGAGGCGCGCTCGCGGGGCTATAAGCCGGGCCGCTTCAGCTTTAACGTTAAGGGCGGGCGCTGTGAAGCGTGTCAGGGCGAGGGCATGATCAAGGTAGAGATGCACTTCCTGCCGGATATCTACGTACCCTGCGATGTATGTAAAGGTAAGCGTTACAACCGCGAAACGCTGGATATTCACTATAAAGGCAAGACCATCCACGAAGTGCTGGAAATGACCGTGGAAGACGCGCTGGCATTCTTCAGCCCGGTGCCCGCCATTGCCCGCCGCCTGCAAACGCTAATGGACGTAGGGCTCTCGTATATTCGCTTAGGGCAAAGCGCCACCACGTTATCCGGCGGTGAAGCACAGCGTGTCAAACTGGCCCGAGAGCTAGCTAAGCGCGACACCGGCAAAACGCTCTACATTTTGGATGAACCTACCACAGGCCTACATTTTGAAGATATTCGCCAGCTGCTGACCGTACTCCACCGACTGCGCGATCACGGCAATACGATTGTCGTGATTGAGCACAACTTGGATGTAATCAAAACCGCCGACTGGCTCATTGATCTTGGGCCGGAAGGTGGCTCTGGCGGCGGGCAAATTATTGCTGAGGGCACGCCCGAGCAGATTGCCAAGCAGAGCGTTTCGCATACCGGGCGCTTCCTGGCGCCACTACTGGAGCGGGCCAAACGCGCATCATCCACTTCCTAGCGCTTAGCTACCCGGTGCCCGAAGCCAATCACGATATTAGTGGCCAATTCCGCCTGCCGCTCTCCCAGGAGCAGCTGGCGGACATTCTAGGCTTAAGTCCAGTTGTCATTTTCAGCAATTAGTGCGACCCTCAGGGCGTAATATCGGGCTATTATGGTAGTCTATGCAGGATTGAATGCGACAGAATTAATAGCAATTGCTGCGACAGGCCACGTTTTATTCAACATTTGGTGCGACTGCTCATGCCACTGCCTACATCTGTTCGTAAAATCGGCCCTACCCGACGAAGTGTGTCTGGCTACTATGCCTTTCGCGGGGAGGAGTCTATTGCGTTCGAGTCGACGCTCGAACGTGATTTCCTCATAAAGGCTGACTTTGATGTGAGCGTCCTTGGTGTGATATCCCAGCCGTGCGAGATCTCGTTTCATCATCCAGTGACCGGTAGGCGTTACACCTACACGCCGGATTATTTAGTTTATTACCGTCTCGGTAACCGTCATTACAAGGACTACCCGAAACCTCTCCTGGTGGAAGTCAAACCACGGGAAAAGTGGCAAGCACATTGGCGTGAATGGTCGCCTAAATGGAAGGCGGCGATACGGCATGCCAACAATGAGGGCTGGGCGTTTCGCATTCATGATGAAAGCCGCATTCGTGATAAGACCTTGGACAACATTACCTTCCTAGCGCGCTACAAGCGGATGGTGTTTCCCTCTGTCGAAAGCCAGGCAGTCCTCAACACGGTGAGGGAAATGGGGGTGGCGACCTTGGATTACCTGCTTTCTCGGCACTTTATGGGCGATATTTACCGGGCAGAGGGGATTGCGCATTTATGGCATCTACTGGCGACTCGGCAGTTAGATTGCGATATGGCCCAATCCTTCAGTCCTCTATCGGAGGTATGGGTACCCGATTATGAATAACCATCGTGGCAGCGCAACTGAACCCAATAACGGCGTCGCCCAAACACGCCAACACTTGCAGATTATGGTGGGTGAGCAGGTTCAGAAAGATGGCACCGTTTACCGAATTTCCCAGGTGCTCGATTTTGAGACAGTCATTGGCATTGCCGTTGAGTCCGGGCGTAGTTGCCCGCTTCGCATCAAAGAACTAGCGCCTCTCAATAGCGGGTCCGTATCCCCTGAGCAGGATATGTCCGAGATTGGGGATGCCGATTGGCGGGAGGCCGAGCATCGCTTTTCCATCATTAAGCCCTTGGTGGATCGCCATACGGTGGGGCGGGATGCAGCGGAGGAGCGTGCGAAACAAACGGGGGTTGATACGGCTACGATCTACCGTTGGTTGAAGCGGTATAAAGCGACGGGCTCGGTGCTCGCATTGATTCCTCAAAAGCCAGGGTGGAAGAAGGGAAAGTCGCGTATTCCCGCGCATGCCGAGGCAGTGATTCAGGAAGTCATCAAAGAGGTGTATTTGACGCTGCAGCGTCCGTCCGCACAAAAAGCGGTACAGGAAGTCATGCGGCGCTGCCATGAACGGCGCATCGACCCGCCGAGCCCTGGTACCGTTCGTGCTCGTCTGCGTGATATCCCAGAGCGTGACCGGTTGCGTGGCCATGGTTTTAGAGACAAAGCCATTAACAAGTTCCAGCCGGCTGCCGGAAAATTTCCCAATGCGGACTATCCGTTAGCCGTTATGCAGATTGACCACACGCCTGCCGATATTATTTTGGTCGATGACGTGTATCGCAAGCCGATTGGTCGCCCATGGATTACGTTGGCCATGGACGTGTTTACTCGCATGGTCACGGGGTATTACTTGTCGTTTGACCCGCCCTCTGAAACATCTGTCGGCATGTGTGTGGCGCACTCCATGCTTCCTAAAGATGAGTGGTTGCTACTGCATAATGTGGAGGCTGAGTGGCCGGTATGGGGCACACCCGCCACGATTCATGTCGATAACGGCCCAGATTTTCGCTCTGAGACGTTTCGGCGCTCATGCCTAGCCTATGGGGTCAACCTTGAGTTTCGGCCTGTTAAGCAGCCTCGTTATGGTGGCCACATTGAGCGGGTACTGGGCTCTCTTCTAAAGGAAATCCATAACCTGCCTGGGACGACCTTCTCCTCCATTAAAGAGAAAGAGGGATACGATCCAGAGAAGCACGCGGCCATGACGAAAAGCGAGTTTGAAGAGTGGCTGGTGACGTTGATTTGCAAGGTTTACCACCAGCGCCTTCATTCTGGGATTGGTATGTCGCCGATGAAAAAGTGGGAAATTGGTGTGTTTGGCAATGCGGATGTGCAGGGAGTGGGATTAGCGCCGAGGCCTGCTGACAGGCTCTCTGTATTGCTCGATTTTTTGCCCAGCTTTCAGCGTACGATCCAGACCTTTGGTGTGACCATCGATGGCATAAACTATTACGATGAAGCGCTAAGACCTTGGATCAATGCCAAAGATCCAGACATGCCAGACAAGAAACGCACCTTTGTTTTCCGGCGCGACCCTCGCGACATTAGTGTCATTTGGTTCAAAGACCCGGAGCTCGGGCACTATTTTCGCGTGCCCTTTGCCAATCTTGCCCTCCCCTCGATGAGTGTTTGGGAGTATGCCCAAGCTAAAGCGCGCCTTCGGCAGGAAGGAAGAAACTCGGTCAATGAGACTGAAATTCTACGCGCTATTAGTGAGCTGCGAACCCATGTGGAGGAGTCGCAAGCACGTACTAAGCGAAGTCGCCGTCAGGCACAACGACGTAAAGAGCATGAGAAGAAGGTGACGCCTGCAGATCCCCTTTTACATGCGCCCTCAACTGCGGCCCCTAAAGAGACACCCGCTCAAGGGGACGGTCTTTTAACGGGTGATATCGATGTGAACTGGGACATAGCATGAGCACACACCTTCATCCTGATCTTCGTCACGTCTTGGGGCTGTCCGCTAAAGAGCGAATGGAGTTTATGGATCAACCGCGCTGGTTGGGCTATCCATTGGCCAATCGTGTCATTGAGGTCATGCGTGGGTTGATGGAGAAGCCCAGTCGTCCTCGTATGCCTAACCTCTTGCTCGTGGGTGACTCCAACAACGGAAAGACAACCATCGTTCAACGGTTTCGTAAGCAGTACGGTGAAGGCTACGTGAATGAAGACGTAGAGCCCGTGAAGCCTGTTGTTGTCACTCAGGCTCCCCCGAGTGCCGATGAGAAAAGTCTGTATATCGCAGTGCTAGAGAGTTTCTGGGCTCCCTACCAGCCTACAGATCCTGTTCCCAAGCTGCGCTACCAGGTGATTCATCAACTGCGTGCTTGCCATACGCGCTTACTGATCATCGATGAGTTTCACTCTCTGTTAACCGGTGGTGCTGTTAAGCAGCGCGAAACGATGAATGCCATTAAGCTTTTATGCAATGAGCTAATGATTCCCATCGTTGGTGTGGGGACGCAAGATGCTGTGCGTGTGCTGCATTCAGACCCACAGCATGCGAGTCGCTTTGATGTGGTCGCGTTACCAAAGTGGGAGCTCAATCAGGAGTTTCAGAAGCTGCTCGCTGGCTTTGAGAAGATATTACCTCTCAAACATCCTTCCCAACTGCATGAGCCCCAATTGGCGACCCAGCTCCACGCGATTTCTGGCGGTAATTTGGGTGACCTGCACCGGCTGCTGATTGAGTGTGCAAATGCCGCTATTTTGTCTGGAGCTGAGTGCATCGATGAGAAAATTATTCAGAGTAAATCATGGGTGCGGCCCACCCGTGGCATTAGGGAAGTGATGCTGTAATGACCTGGGCGCTGAGTGTGCCCCTGCTGCCTGAGGAGTCCCTTTCATCATGGCTCGTTCGGGCGGCGTTGCGACAGGGGTGTGATCCTTTGTCGCTCACCGGGGCTATTTGGCCAACATGGCGTATATGGACGAGGGACATTGATAGGGAAATACCCCTCGCAAGAATGCGCCCATTAGTGAATGCCTCGGGGATATCTTCCGCTAAGTTTCAGAAAGCGGGGATGCGGGACGATTGTGAGAAAGTGGTCGGTTACTCGTTACCGGAAACCCGGACTTGGCCCTGGTTGTTGGCACTCGGCAGCCGAAATCGAACCCGCCATGGAGGACAACAGGTATGCACGTTGTGCTTGGCAGAGGACTCAACCCCCTACTTGCGCCGGCACTGGCGATTCGCTTGGCACACTGGGTGCCGCTTTCATGGGGTGCAGCTGGTAGATGAGTGCCCAGCATGCAAGGCCCCTATAGAGCCCCATCGCCTGACAGCGGAAGATCAACATTTAGCTCAATGCAGCCGGTGTCATAACGATTTTAGAAAGGCGGTATGCACGTTGCCTTTACCTGAAGCGTTCAGTGTTCAAGTGATGGCTGATCGTGTGTTAGAACAGGATAAGGTGACGTTTAGGCAGGCCTCTATCGCACCCGCCGATTGGTTTTCTATGGTGGCCTTTTTTATTGGCGTTATACGGCGTGCAAGTCGGCGGCCTGTGTCACCCCTGGCCGATGCGCTTCTTTCATTGGGCATTTCGGTTACGGATTGCCGAATGCCTGTGTCTGGCCTGGCGTTTGAGCTGCTGGCTGTCAGCGAGCGTAGTGCCTTATTGGTAGCGTTGGAACGCTTGCTCAGTATGGGCCTTGAAGAAACGTTCAGCGTTCTGGTCGCGTGCAATGTCAAAACGAGCGCGCTTCATGATCCCCGAAGGTCGCCCCCCGTTGTGTTGTTGCCGCTGCTATCACGGTTATCTCACCACCCTCATGGGCCGCATCGCCGCCGTGTTCCCCCGGCTTGTCGCCCCATGTCGGAACGCGCTGTTAGAGCCTCATGGGCGCGTTTAAAACGCAGAATGAAAGCGGAGCCAACCTCTTGAATCAACACCAAACGGTCGACTGCGATGAGTGTGGCCGAGAAGTCTCCAAATTGTGGCGACGCCATAAAGGGCACGGCTACTGTTCAACTTGCTATGCTCGTGTGTTTAAGCGGCGGATGTGCCCACGATGTGGTGAGTTAGCCCGTCTGCCTAAGAATGACCCAGACGCCGTCTGTCGTCAGTGCAACGTTGACAAACCGTGTGCACGATGTGGAAAAGCCAGTTCAGACTACAACATCGGCAAGGTCACTCCCTACGGCCCTGTCTGTATCGCCTGCGCTCCCTATTTCAAAGAACCAGAGCCCTGCGAGGCGTGTGGGAAAGCATCTCAACGTCTTACCCGAGTGGCGCGTATGGGGCATGATCATCGCTTATGTCCACGCTGTTCGACAGCAGACCACGGTACCTGTTCTGCATGTCGTCGACATCGTTTATTGGTGGTGGCACCCAACGGGGATGCGTTGTGCAAAGCCTGTAATGAGCAAGGGGAAATTGCCTGCCCATCGTGTGGTAATCCCATGCCAGCGGGTCGAGGTGATGCCTGTGAGCCCTGCTATTGGACGCGAACATGCCGTAAACGCATCACCATTGGCCAAGCCGGTATCACTACCAAAGCGTTAAGTGAGGCCTTTGGGGAATTTGGTGAATGGCTGATTCGTATCACTGGGCCGCATAAGGCTGCCCTCAAGATCAATCATTTCTTCTCGTTCTTCCTTGAGCTCGACCAGGCATGGTCACGGATACCGAGCTATTCGGAGCTACTTCATCACTTCGGGGCGGAGGGCTTGCGGCGTGTGAGGCTTCCCATGCGATGGTTGCATGAAGAGCAAGGGGTAGAGCCGGATCACCAAGCAAAGCGGATCGACTCAGAGAAAAGACGTATTCAAGCGTGTCTCAGTTCTATGCCGTTCGCTTCGCTATCAGACCAAGTGCTGCAAGCCTATTGGCTGCAATTGGAAACCCGTATAGAGGCGGGCAAAACGTCCCACACCTCCGCACGACTTGCACTAAGAGCGGCAGCCGCATTGCTACTCGCTACTGACCGGGAGGGGCAGCGACTGCCTCAACAGGGCGATGTGGACAACTATTTGCATGCGGTGCCCGGACAAGCAGCCTCGGTCACGGGGTTTACTAATTTCTTAAATCGCCAACATGCCACCACGTTGGCTCCTCGGGTGGATGTAAAACGGGCAAGAAAGCGGCGAAAAGAAACACTAGCCCGCACCCTGATGACGATGGCCCGGTGTGCTGATCAAGGAGAGGCCTGGAGGGAGGCATGGATCGTTGCTGCCATGGAGTATTTCCATGACACAAAATTAACGCAGAAAATGCTTCGACAACAGACCGTAGAGCGGACGACAGACGGGATACAGGTGGTAGTGGGTGGCGTTACCTACTGGCTGCCTCTGGATATTGAGTGCTAAGACACTGATAGCGCGCAGTCACTTGGAGGGCCCCGCGACTCTGTAGGCGAATGTCGCCCCGCCGTTTGGACGGGGCTATGGCTCTCTACCTATATGCCAGGGCTCAACGGGGTGCCAAAAGGCGTGTCATGACCGTTGAGATGACGTCAAAACCAGGTCTTCATAAATGCCCTTGATAGCCTTCTCTTCTGGGCTGTGGCGCTGTGGCTCCTGTTCCTGCTTTGGATGTAGTGGGGTTATAAGCCCGTTAGAGAGTGACAGGACATCGCTGAGCTGCTCGTAATCGAGGTTTACGTTATCGACATTGTATTGGTTAAGGCGTGTCATGGTCTCTGTGAGTGCGGTCATACTGTGCTCTTCTTCTCCAAGCGGCGGAAAGGCTTGAATCAGCGGCTGACCGCCTTCCCAACCTATCTTGATCGGCTGATTGATGATGTTGACTTGGGTGCCGGGTGGAATGCGGTCAAATATAGATTCGATGTCTTTGGGTAACATGCGGATACAACCTCGGCTTGCGCGCATGCCAATGCCATCGGGCTGGTTGGTGCCGTGAATCAAATAGCCATCGAAGCCTAGGATGATGGCATGGTCTCCTAGCGGGTTATCGGGGCCGGGCGGTACAACGCTTGGTGCGGTTTCGCCGCGTGCTTCCGCTTCACGTTTTACCGACTCAGGCGGGTACCATGCGGGGTTTTTAATGTTCATGGTGGTCTCGGTCACACCAAGGGGTGTATCAAACCCTTCGCGACCGATGCCGATAGGATAGGTCTCAACGCGCGGTGTCTCACCGGTTTTGACATCTGGGTAGTAGTAAAGCCGCAGCTCGGCGATATTGATGACGACCCCAGTACGCTCGACATTCGGCAGGATGAAGCGTCCTGGAATGGTTACTTCAGTACCCACTCCGGGCACCCAAATACTGACCTCTGGGTTAGCACGTACAATCTCCTGGTAGCCAAGGTTGTGACGTCTGGCAATATCAATCAGAGTATCCTCGTAATTCTTCACGATGAAGGTGTCAGCCTCTCCGATAATATTGCCTTCCTCAGGTAGCGGGTAATGCCCCTTGGGCCATTCCGTCTCCTGGGCAGTGGAAGGTTGTGCCGCCATGGCGACAGGGAGCCATGCCAGAAACGAAACCATCACACTCACGATGAAGCCGATCTGCATTGGCCATGGGAGGAATCTCTTAAGTATTGCTGCGTTCTTTGCCAAGAGCATCGCTAGGTTCCTTTTTCATCTAATGCGTCGTTTTTTGATCGAGATAAGTTCAGTTGTAACCCGAGCAGTGTCAGCACCGCAGCGAGTATCCAAGCGGGGCCACTACCGGTGCGTGTGAAAGGAGTTAGGCCCTGCATCGGGGTCACCTCGCCCGTTAAACTGGCCTGTTCAAACTGTGGGGCACGGGCTGTGACGTGACCTTGTGAATCGATGATGGCCGTCACGCCATTACTGGTAGCTCGAAGTAGGTGACGACCATTTTCTAAGGCACGTAGACGCGCCATTTGAAGATGTTGGTGTGGGCCAATGGAACGCCCAAACCACGTATCGTTGGAAACCGTTAATAGCAGCTCGGCATTACGCGCCTGCTGGGCGACATGGTCGGCAAAAATGATTTCGTAACAAATGGCATTGCCAATGGTGGCTCCAGCCACGTGTAACGGAGCCTGTTCGCCTGACCCTGGGGTCAGGCGAGGTACTGGCAAGTCGAAAAAAGCAAGGGTGCCAGCGAGGAGACTTTGGAATGGCAAATACTCGCCAAAGGGCACCAAGTGCGCCTTCTGGTATTCGCCCTGCACATCATTTAGCCCTATGACGCTGTTATAAGAGCGCCCTTCACTGTCGCGTTGCAAAATGCCGGTCAACAAGGCGGTGTCAGGCCCCAGGTCGGACGCTACTTGCTCAAGTATTTGCTGTGCTTCCTGCTCAAGCATGGGAAGGGCTGCCTCGGGCCAAACGATGAGATCGATATCCCTTGCTTGCTCCCGTGTCATCGCCGTGTAGATACTGATCGCCTCGCGCTGCCCTTGGGCAGTCCACTTAATGCGCTGGTCAAGATTCCCTTGCAGCAATGCCACCCGGATGGGCTTGCCAGCCGGGGTTGTCCATTGGGCGGGCAATAGGAATGGAACGATCCACAAGGCGGCCATTGGGACAAGGAAACTCCAGCGGCGACGCAGTACCTCTACCCCTAACGTACCTGTCAGCGCGGTCATGAGTGACAGCAAGTACACACCACCAACGGGCGCCCATGGGGCTAGTGGAGAATCAATCTGAGAGGTGCCCAGCAATAACCAGGGAAAGCCGGTGAGCATCCAAGTGCGTAGCCATTCGCTCACCACCCACATACCGGCAAAGCTAAGAAAGGCGAACCGTGGCCCCGTGATGCGTCGATAGAGCCCAAAGGGGACTGCAAAGAAGAGCGCCAGGACGCTGACAAAAAGAGTGGTGAGGAACATCGCCACCAAGGCCCCGGTGCCACTGAAATCGTGAATAGCAACGAAGACCCACGACGTGCCTGAACCGAACAGGCCTACCCCATAGCACCACCCACGCAGGGTGGCCATGGCGGGCGTTAGCAACTGTATCTTCCAATAGACCAGTGCCACGGCCACTGGGCCAAGCCACCATAGGGAAAAGGGGGCGGCACTCAAGGTGGTCAGCACCCCAGCGGCGAGCGCTACAACGCAATCGACTATTGGTGAGGAGCGCCCAGCAAAAAGCGTATATTCTTTATCTTTATCGACCACATCCATAGCGTTACTCAGAGCGCTTAAAAGCAGGACTTTCACGCCATAACGCCACCGCGAACATCAATACACCGGCAAATAGCGCGATATCGGCCATGTTAAAGGCGGGCCAATGCCATTCGCCCCAGTAAATGTCCAGATAGTCGACGACGTACCCTCGCGCTAAGCGATCAACAGTATTACCGAGCGCGCCGCCAAGAATCAGGCTGTACGCACAGGCCTCCAAGCGCGACAGGGGTTTGCATAGCTGCACAACCAATACGACGACCACCACCAACGCTAAACCAAGAAAGAGGTAGCGCTGCCAACCCCCTGCTTCTGCGAGAAAGCTGAAAGCGGCTCCTGTGTTCCCGGTATAAACCCAGTTAAAAAACGGCGTTAGCGGAATGACTTGGCCAAACGACATCTGAGCATGCACAATTTCCTTGACCAGTTGATCGGCTAGAGCCATCACGCAAGCTAATGTGAACCATGGCCAGCGACGTGAAGGGCTATCGTGTTGCACTGTTCTCATGAGGTTACTTTTCCTTGTGACAGGCCTGTCATTGCGGTACTGGGCGAAAAGCGGTAACCCAGCAGTCGCATGGCGTTCAACGTCACCAGGACGGTAGCACCGGTATCGGCCATCACCGCAATCCACATGCCGGTAATACCCAGCGCCGTTGTAACTAGGAAAATGGCTTTTAAGCCAAGGGCGAGAACAACGTTGGTTTTCACATTGCGCAGCGTGGCACGAGAGAGGTCTATCAGCTCAGCGATGCCGGTAACGCGGTTCTTGAGCAAGGCTGCATCGGCGGTTTCCAACGCCACATCCGTGCCGCCCCCCATCGCGATACCCACATCGGCTGCCGCGAGTGCCGGTGCATCGTTGATGCCATCGCCTACTTTACCGATGGGGCCACGGCCAGCCGCTTGCCAGTCTCGAACATACGCTGCCTTGTCTTCAGGCATTAGTTCGCCGTACGCTTCAATGCCTAAGCGACCCCCCGTGGCAGCGACGGTGCGGGCATTATCACCGCTGAGCATGACCGCCTGTACGCCTAAACGGGATAGCGCCGCTAGGCCTTCAATGGCATCTTCGCGTGGCTCATCGCGAACCGCGATCAAGCCCAGTAAACGCTCGCCTTCGACGAGGAGAGCGAGGCTCTTACCGGCTTCTTCTAACGCGACAATCCGAGCACTGAGACTTTCCTCAAGGATGACTTTCTCGTGAAGGTGACGAGGCGTCATTAAGCTCAGCTCGCGACCCTCCACCTGGCCGGAAACACCGCGCCCCGCCAGAGCGCGGCCGCCGGTGACGGTGGGGAGGTTGATGCCCGACTGTCGGGCATGCTCAACGATAGCCGTGGCGATAGGGTGACTGGAATCCCGCTCTATTGCGGCGGCGAGCCGCAATACGCTGTTATCGTCTTCCTCAGCAATCCAAGACTCCACATCTGTGACTCTTGGGGTACCCGCAGTGAGGGTGCCCGTTTTATCTAATGCCACCAAGCGAAGCTTACCTAACTGTTCAAGAACGGCTCCCCCTTTGATCAGTAGTCCGCGCCGAGCTCCCGCCGAGAGACCGGCGGCGATGGCGGCTGGGGTGGAAATGACTAACGCGCAGGGGCATGCGATTAACAGCAATGCTAACGCACGGTAAATCGACTCCGACCATGCCATGGTCGATACCAGCGGTGGCACTATCGCCATCAGTAGGGCGAGTAAGACGACGGCGGGCATATAGTAATACGCAAAACGATCAATAAAGCGTGCTATCGGTGCCTTGGCGGCCTGTGCTTCTTCAACCAGACGAATAACGCGTGCGATCGTATTGTCATCAGCGCCTCGTGTTACCTCCACCTCCAGGGCGGCATCAAGATTCACTGTGCCAGCAAAAATGTCATCACCAGGCGCTCGCGAACGGGGTATGGACTCGCCGTTTACCGGCGACTCGTCAATGTCGGAGGTGCCCACCAGGATGCGTCCATCGCAGGGTACGCGATCACCGGGCCGCACCAGCACACGCTGCCCGGGTTTAAGTGACTCCGCCGAGACGTCACGCAGATGGCCGTTGTCCATCAGCCTCGCCGTTGAGGGTGTTAAATTTGCCAAGGCTGAGATACTGCGGCGCGCTCGTGAAGCAGCTACCCCTTCGAGTAGCTCACCTACGGCGAACAAGAACACGACCATCGCAGCTTCAGCGGCAGCATTGATGGCCAATGCGCCAAGCGCAGCGATGCACATCAGCATCTCTATGGTAAAGGGATTGCGCATTTTGAGGGCGCCCCAGGCACTCTGCGCAATGGGTATTAAGCCGACTAGCGTGGCCAAAATGAAAGGCATATTACCCAGCGCAGGCCATGCTAAACGAAGCGCGAAGGCCACTATCAGCAGATTTCCTGTGATAATGACCAAGCGCCCTTTAGCGGTTTGCCACCAAGAGGATGAAGCACCAGATGCGCGTGTTTGGCCATCATGGGAAGCCACTTGATAGCCTAGTTCGTTCAGGATGCCCTCAATGGTCTTTCGCGAGGGGGCCCCGTGATCGTGGTGGTGAATCTTCACTGATCCCGTGACCGAGCTTGCCGTGACTTCCTCAATGCCTTCCAGTCGCTCTAGCGCCGACACAACCTTGCGCTCACAACCGCCGCAGTCCATGCCTTCAACACGCAGCGTCAAGGTGGTAGGCGCTGTTGTCGGCGTTGATGTTTTCATGGTGCCTCTCCTGCCAATGGGCTATGGTTTTTAAGTGTAAACCTTGTAGCAACTACAGCTTCAAGCCCTGCGTAAGGAGTTTTACCATGTCGATGATCGGCCAAAGTATCAGCATTGGTGAGTTAGCACGACGAGCCGATTGCAAACCTGAAACGGTTCGCTATTACGAGCGTATTGGGCTGTTGCGCGATGCGACACGAACCGGTGGGGGGCAGCGCCGCTATGGAGACGACGCTGTGCGGCGCTTGACCTTTATTCGTCATGCCCGTGACTTTGGCTTTTCGGTGGAGTCAGTGCGAGAGCTTTTGGCCATGTCAGATCAACCTGATATGCCTTGCCAAGAAGTCGATGCCATCGCCACGCATCACCTAAAGAAAGTGGAGTCCCGCCTTCAACGACTGTCCATACTGCGTGAGGAGCTTCAACGGATGGTCACACAGTGTGCCGGTGGTAAAGTGGAAAGCTGCCGAATCATTGAGGTCATCAGTGATCATCAGCTCTGTATCACTGAAAAATCGCACGGAGGGGCTCACGACTTGGGTTAGCACTAACGCTACGCCCCACGCCCAATGGTTAGCCCAGCGAAACATCCAAAAACAGCATGAGTACCAATCCGATGGAGAGGCCCAGCGTGGCCTTTTTTTGGTGCCCGCTTCGATGAGTTTCGGGAATAATCTCATGACTGATCACATACAACATCGCCCCCGCTGCAAAGGCCAACCCCCAGGGCAGTAGCGCTTGTGACATGCTGATGACTCCAGCGCCTAATAAGCCACCTAACGGCTCAACAAGCCCCGTAAGGGCGGCAATCGTCCATGACCGCCAACGTGAATAGCCCACGCCTAGCAGTGATACTGCTACGGCCAGTCCTTCTGGGGCATTCTGAAGTCCAATGCCAATCGCTAGTGGAATGCCTCCTTCGCTTCCCCCTGCGCCGAAGGCCACGCCAACGGCCAGCCCCTCTGGCAGGTTGTGTATCGTAATGGCAATAATAAACAACCAGATACGACGTAGTGAGGCAGCCTCTGGCCCTTCTCGCCCCTGTTCGAAGTGCTCATGAGGTAAGAGTTCGTTCAGTAGTGCGACCATTCCAATCCCTAGCAAGATGGCCGCACAGGCAATGGCAGCAGGTACCACGCTACCTCCGTAACGCAGCTCCGAGGCTTCTAAGGAGGGTATGATCAGTGAGAAGAAAGAGGCCGCTAGCATGACGCCAGCGGCGAACCCCAACGCTAAATCGCGAACACCACGATTCGGTCTTTTGGTAAACAAGATAGGAAGCGCCCCGACAGCCGTCATCAAGCCCGCGGCAAGGCTTCCCAATACCCCCATTGTGACGAGAGAAACCTCTTCCATACCGATTACCTGTCTTGTGGTAGATGAGTGATCACAGCGCTAGGGTTCCATAACGAGGCAAGCACACGTTCACGTTACTAACAATCCATGCAACGTTGCTAAGCACGGGTGGTTACGGCTCGTTAAACGAGATCAAGTCATAAATGGACGCCGTGCCGATAGCTTGTTCCAAGCGATCTCTTGCCTCGTAAAGTGACGCTTGATATTCACCTTGAGTCGGCTGCTCACCCAACATGATGCGTTGACCTTGACCAAGGGGATCAACAGGCTGGTTATTGACTCTCACTTCGTAATGCAGGTTGGGGCCCGTGGCGACCCCGGAGGAACCTACCTCTCCGAGCGACTCTCCCGCATTGACTAAATCCCCAACCACTAGCTGTGGGGAGAATCGGCTAAGGTGTGTGTAGCGACTAATGGCCCCTGTGTCGTGCTCCACCTCGATCACCTGCCCATATCCCCCTTGGCGACCCATAAAGAATACGCGCCCAGGTGCGGTGGCAATGACCGGCGTTCCTGTCGGCGCAGCCAAGTCAATTCCATTATGAGGACGCATCCCTCCATACACAGGATGTCGCCGATTCCCAAAGCGAGACGTTAAGCGGGCACTAAGCACGGGCAACCGCAACGTGCCTAGCAGGGTGTCGCTTTTGAAAAGAGCTACGTCCCCCTTTTGGGTGACCGGCCATATGACCTCCAAGGGCTCTGCCTGATCAGGCAGAGCGGCATAACTGAGGCGTGGTGGCCCAACACGGGCGCCGTCCTGGCGTCGATCTTCCTCCCACACTAATTGAATACGTTCACTGCCAGAAAACTCCAGCGGCGCTGCGATAAACTCGCTGAGCAGTGTTTCCAGTTTAGTGGCGAAACGCGTTGGGACACCTTCTGCTGCCAAGGCCTCGTAGAGGGTGGTATCAATGACGACATCACGCCCAAAGGTTAGGGTATCAACGCTATCGAGCGGTAATGTGCCTTCTTGCTCGCTAGCCGCCTGTAACTTGACAGGGCTAAGTTCAGACGGAGGCAATGACAGATGCGTTTGCCAATTGGCTTCGGCTAGCAAGGGGTAAAAGCCCACCAAGCCTAGTAACCACCAGCGCTGCATCACTGGCCATCCTCTTCCCCAGAGATCTCCGCTACTTCACTCTCGACGGCATCAATCAGCTCTTGCATACCAAAGGGGTCTAAAGGCTCGCCATTGACAAAAAAGGTAGGTGTTTGGCGAATCTGATTGGCTCTGACATCCGCCATGTCTTGGTCAATCACCGCCTGCACCTCAGCAGAAGTCAGTTGCTCTTCGGCAGCCGCTAAATCAAGGCCTCCTTGGCTCGCGATATCGAGGATAGCGGATTCATCAAAACTGCCATGTGAAGCCCATTGATCCTGGCGAGCCAGCAGCCTCTCCAGTACCGGTTCAAAGACGCCCTGACGACGAGCAACTTCTAATACCCGAATGGCCTTGTCCGATACGTCGCCGTGGAAAGGAGTGTAGCGCACGATGAGCCGCACTTTTTCTGGGTAGGTTTCCAGAATACTTTTTGTCAGGGGATAGAAAGCACGGCAGGCTTCGCAAGCCGGATCGAAGAATTCCACAATCGTCACCGGCGCGTCTTCTCGTCCCAAGAAGGGGGAGTGTGAACGCACCAAGGAGTCCTCGGCCTGGACACCGCTCTCTTTTGCTGCCTGAGCTTGCATGTCTAAGAGGGCAGGCTTCGATACGGCGACGATCGCAGCGGTCAGCATTAACGTACCGGCCAATATAAAAGACGCTTTTTTGAACATGTTTCTCTCTCTGTCTCAACGATGGGGTGGAAAAGTAGGGTTGAAAAATAAGCCAATCGCTATGGGAGTAAGCTGCTCGCTATCTACCTGAGCTGGGAGCCGGCCTCGGTCTGTCACTCATGCCCATATAGATTGGCATTTTGATGCGCGTGGTCACTATGCTCAAACTCTAGGCTGGAATGAGCAATACTGAAGCGCATTTTAAGCTGCTCCTTGATCTCTGCTTTGACGGATTCAAGCTGCTGCCAGCCGGTTTCTGTCAGAACCACGTGGCAGTCAAGGGCTGCCATGTTTTCCTGCATCTGCCATAGATGCACATGGTGAATATCCTGGACTCCCTCGATATCTCGTACGGTCTCAACGACTGCCTGCCCGTCAATGTCCGGGGGAGATCCCAGCATTAGCGTACGGATAGGGCCGCCAATTTCAGAGAAGGCTAGGTAAAGAATATATAGCGCAATCCCTATCGTGATCGCGGGGTCTACCCAGCGCATGTCGTACAGTAAAATAAGCGAACCACCGATAATCACGGCGATGGAGGCAAACGCATCCGATAAGTTATGCAGAAAAAGGGCGCGGATATTGACACTCTCTTTTTGCATTGACCACGTGAGCATGGCGGTAAGGGCATCGACGACGAGCGCGACGCCACCAATAATCACGATCGTCCATCCCTCTATCTCAGGGGGATCGACCATCCGCATAGCGCCTTCGTAAATCAGGTAGACACCGACAATAATGAGGGTGGTGTAATTGATGAGTGCTGCCACTATCTCGATGCGGCCATAGCCAAAGGTCATATGCACATCGGCAGGCCGTCTGGCGATTTTACGAGCAGCAAAGGCAATGACTAATGCTGCCAAGTCAGAAAAGTTATGTAACGCATCAGCGATCAGCGATAGGCTCCCCGCCATAATGCCACCGACGATTTGAGCGATGGTTAAGAGCCCATTGGCCCAAATGGAGATGCTGACGCGCCGGTCGCCAGAGGCAGGATCAATGTGGGGATGATCATGATGATGTCCCATCTGTTACCCTCTCTCGAATTATCTGTTCTTGGTACTATAAAACCTCTAGCAACTAAAGCTTCAACCCTTGAGCATTATCTATTTGCATCGCTGGATTGGGAAGCACGTCCCTAGCTACCAAGGAGCCTTTGTGTGCTGGGCCGAAGGTGATCATGTTTTAGGTGCGGGGCTCAATCCACTTCAACCGGTAACGTCCAATCCACCATGGGTAGATTCATTTATTTTGTCGAGGCGCACCTTGTCTGGTTTGTAATCGTCGTCGCGGGGGGAGGCTTACTCTTTCCGGCCACCGGAATAATGCTTAAGTTCGCGATTGGGCCATTACTGGCATTACTGATGTTGATTATCAGCCTCACATTCGATGCGCATGCAGTGCGCATCGTGTTCCGAAAGCCGTCACGGCAGTTGTTGGCATTGGGGCTGGTCTATGGGCCTATGTCGATTGCCGGGTGGCTAACGGGCCGTCTATTTTTTGGAAGCGGCCCGCTGGCTGCTGGCCAAACCTTGCTCGGCACGCTGCCGACAGATGTGTCTTCTCCTCTTTTGGTACTGATGGCGAAAGGCAATGTGGCGCTTGCCGCTGTTTTCAACGCAGTCAACACCGCGTTATGTCCGTTTATTGTTCCCTTCCTGTTTTTATGGCTCACCGGCCTTCAGTTAGACGTGCCGCTTGGATCAATTATTCTTGAATTAACACTAATCGTGCTTCTTCCTACCGTGATTGGGGTCAGCTTGCGTACAAGGTTCTCGGCTTTCTTTGCACGGCATGATTCAGCGTATGCAGGGATAGGGTCGATTCTGTATCTGCTGATCCTACTCGCCGTGGTCGGGCCGAATGCCACCACGATCATTGGCTATGGCTGGTATGCGTTTGTGATTGCGGGCGCGGCCCTGTGCCTCAATTTGATTGGGTACCTGGTAGGTATGTCCTCACGGTTACTCACCTCTGATCGCAAAGAGGTGATTACCTATCTTTTCACGGTCAGTAAAAAGGAATTCAGCATCGCTGCAGCGTTTGTCGCTGCTTCTGGCTTGCCATCAGAGATCGCAATTCCAGCCGCTTTTTTTGCCGTGATTCAAATGATCACTTCGCCCATCGCAGCGAAGATCCTCGCCCGCCACTGAAGGGATGGCCGTATCGGCTCTTCGTCAGAAGAGCAACCTGCACACGGGGTGTACAGGTTGCTCTTAGCGACAAAACAGACACCGCTACTCATAAAGGTGGCAAATAGTACCTATGCTAAGTCACTGCGACCAATACTGACCTTGCTAAAAGCATTTAACACAGAGGCTTCGCAGGGTATCTGTTCCTTTTTGGATTTAGGGTGCTTGAACGTATCGGCGAATCCTGGGCAGTGACCAACTAGTTTTTGGACAACACCTTCTACGTGCCGCACGTTAGACAGCACTTGGCGTAACCACTGCTCGAAGCTGCCTTGGTGGCTCAGCGTGAAGACTAAACCTTTATAGGAAGGAGGCTTGGATGCCTCCTCGCTACCGCCAGCTCTGGGTTTTGGAGGGCGTCGTTGGATCTCCATGAGATAGAGCGTTTGATCTAACACATGCACCCGAACGACGAGCACCCCGCGAGGTACCTTGGTCTGAGTATCAATGTAAACCCAATTAGCGACTGACGTTTCCACCTCCTCGTCTATTTCGAAAGGTTCGAGGCTGATTAACCGAGGGTCAGGAGAAGTGCTGAATCCGTCTTCAAAGGTAAACCAGCTAACGCCACGAATCGTTGCGGGATAGGCCGATTGTAAATAGAGAAGCGCATTCCACATATCACGTAGAAAGCCCTGTGATTCCAGTGTAATAGGAGCATGAATAGACGCTTGTCCCACTCCCTTCCCTGACCCATGTGGCTCCCCAGTGGAGAAAATGGTTTCGTCACCCGGAACGGGGACGCCTCGTGTATCGGGCACGTTTTTTCGGGTATATCGTTTATCCAAGACGGCGCGAGGCTTACCTAAAATAACGAATTCGTCCTCAGTAAGGTCTAGCCAGGAAGAACCATGGTCGGGCTCGTCATCATCCGTCAGGTCAATGACATCGGGGATGTCTTGAAGCTGATGATAGGGGAACTGAGAGGGGGCATCGTCGCCATCGGTGGCTGGTACTGTCGTTGATTTCTCTCTTTCACGGTGGATCGTGGCACCATCGGGCTGCGTACAGCCTAATATCTGCAAGCCTAGGAATGTGTTGCCACCATCAATTGGAACGCCAGAAACAGAGATTTCCCCGCTGCCTTGAAACCATGGGGTGGCTTTTAAAAGCATCTCATCTGGCGTGGAGCTGGTTTCAAATTGTGAATATATATATTTTGCAGCGCGCTTGGCATACGGATCGTACAACATATGCGCGAGCAAAATGGCATCGTGTTTATGAACATGATAGGTAAATTTGACAGGCCACGTACCTGGGGATGCAGGCGCATCAAGCGGTCGATAAAGACGTTTTTTGACTTCTTCCCAAGGGTAAGTGGCGAGCACTCGCTTGATTTCAGAAGATCGGCCGTAAACGCGAATAAAAAATTCTGTGCAAGGGATGAGCAAGTGTTTGCCATCTGGAAGGTCAAATTCAATCAGGTATGTTTTGTGCTGATTTTTCTGGGGTAAGTAGTTCGAGTCATGAAAAGCGGTATAGAGGCTTCGTCCTGATTGTCGTAAATCATCTAAGGTGACAATTCGCCAGCCGCCTGGAGAAAAAGAAACGGAGAATTTTCTTTCCTCGTAGGCAATACGCGAGCTACTCACGCCCTTTTCCCATACTGACCCTATTCTCAATAGCCCAAGATGCGTTAAGACAGTCTCACGTCTCATCACGCCTCCTAAGTTATTTTCATGGTCGATGGTTCTTAAGAAGATATGGATTTTAGGGACGCTTCGTAAGCGATTGTTCTTAAATATAGGCCCGTACCACCAAACGACCAAGCGCTCTGCCTCGTTTTTTAGGGTGCCATCATGGAAGCTAAAGGTTCTGGATTGTTTAAGAGAAACGGTCACAAAGGCGCACTCTATGTAAACTCAACATAGAGATTGTCGCAGCAATTATTGTTTAGTCGCAACAATTGTTGGAAATGACACCAGTACACGTGATCCGTACTTTTAGTGCGCTCAGCGAAGATGGGCTGGTGTTTCGCGACCGCCATCATGTCTCAATCCCCAACCTTGAAGCGCTGGCCACGGAAGGGGAATTTGATGACTGCTACCTTACCGATAATATCAGGCCGTTATTTGACGAGTGATGCCAGCGGCTAGCCGCACTTTGACCAGCCGCACCCGGCATAACAGGTTGGACAGCCATCCATCATGATCAAATCACCCCGACACTCAGGGCACGTGCCTACCGTAGCGGGGCCACCGCTTGCTTCACCAGAAGACGATGCGCCGGCAGAGTCTTCAGCCGCCGGGGGCTCCTCCGGCTGCCAGGCATGTCCATGCTGCATGCGGTGCGCATAGCGTGCAACCAACGTCTCCACCGGCACTTGGTTGCCCTCCTGATCTAAAAAACCGCGCCGATAGAGAATCCGCTGAATCGACCAAGCAATCGCCGCCACTTCCGAGTCGTGAAACATAGGCTTGTTCCAGCGATTCATGCCACAGCGTACCAAGCCTTTGTCCCAGGCGACTTTGCGCAGGTCTGCCACGGCTTGAGTGACATAGCCCCCACGCGCTGCAAGCGACAGGCTGCGCATGGTCGCAGTAATCCACTGGTGCTCGCTGGAGAGCTGGCCCGAGGGAAAGAAGAACTCCACCGGACGCTCAATCACCACACGCTGGCCGCCAATCACGCCTTCCACTGGCATAAACGAGACCAGCAAGTAGACCTTCTTGCGCCCTTCAGCCCCCACATAAGAGATTTTTTCAGACACTGCTTCCAGTGTGCCTTCCGGGCGCGATGGAATGCGGACCGTTAATGGGTCTTCATCTGGTAGCTCCGGTGCAGGCGCGGGCTGCCCTTGTTGCTTAATACGGTAACCGACAATTTTCGACGTAATTTCAACCGCCATAACGTTCTCCCCAGTTCTTTAGACAGCTCATCAAGCTAAGCCTTGCTTGCGCTTACGATTACCATTTGCCGTAGGTGCCCTCTTTCAAGGCATCAAACAGGTTAGCGGCGTTATGCTCTTCACCGTCGTAAAGCACCTTCTCATCGCCGGTTAGCTCAAGGGTTTCACCATTTTCCAGCTCAAACACATAGGTGGTGTTTTTCAGGTCATCCTCACGCACCAACACGCCTTGGAAGGCTTCCGGGTTAAAGCGGAAGGTAGTGCAACCTTTCAAACGGCTCTCGTAGGCCTGCAGATAGAGGTCTTGGAACTGCTCAAAGGGGAACTCGGTGGGTACATTGACCGTTTTGGAAATCGCCGAGTCCACCCACTGCTGAGCTGCCGCTTGAACGGCGACGTGCTGCTCGGGAGTGACCGCGTCAGCGGTAATAAAGTAATCCGGCAGATCGCTCTCTACCGCATCGGCAGCGATAAAGTGGCGGTAGGCCGCTAGCTCAAACGACACGACCTCCACCTGCTCCTTGGTCTTTTTACCGGACTGAATGATGTTGCGGAAATAGCGATGGGAGAACGACGGCTCGATCCCGTTAGAGGCGTTGTTGCCCATGGAGAGCGAGATGGTACCCGTGGGGGCAATCGAGCTGTGGTGGGTAAACCGCGCGCCGTGCTCGGCGAGCTGTGCCACTAGCTCCGGCTCAAGCTCGGCCACTTTGGCCATGTATTGGCTGTAGCGGGCGTGCAGAATCCGCCCCGGCACCTTGTCACCTACCTCGTAGCCGTCGCTGGCGAGCTGAGGGCGCTCGCGCATCATCTTAGGCGTAATGGTGTGCTCCTCTTCAAGCACTGGCGCCATGCCCTTCTCTTTAGAAAGCTCCAGCGCCTGCTTCCACCCTTCCAGGGCCAAATGACGACTGACCTCTTCAGTGAATGTCAGAGACGCCTGGGAGCCGTAGGGAATTTTCAGCATGGTCAGGGTCGAACCAAGACCTAAAAAGCCCATGCCGTGGCGGCGTTTGGCTTCAATTTCCCGCTGTTGCTGGGGGAGCGGCAGGCCAGCAATTTCCACCACGTTATCGAGCATACGGGTGAAAATCGCTACGACTTTGCGATAGCGCTCCCAATCAAACCGCGGCTCGGCGCTAAACGGTTCGATCACAAACTTGGTCAGGTTGACCGAGCCCAGCAGGCAAGCGCCCTCTGGCGGTAGTGGCTGCTCGCCGCAGGGGTTAGTCGCGCGGATATCTTCGCAGAACCAGTTGTTGTTCATGCGGTTGACTTGATCGATTAGGATAAAGCCCGGCTCGGCGTAGTCGTAGGTGGAGGACATAATCGTGTCCCACAACTCGCGAGCTTTAATCACCTCGACAACACGGCAGGCCACGCGCCCTTCGGCATCCACCGTGTAGCCCTCTTCCACCACCGGCCAGTCGCGGTAAATCACCTCTTCGACGCTCACATCCTCTTTCTCACCAGGATGCAGTGGGAAGGCCAGCGGCCAATCGGCGTTGTGCTTCACCGCTTCCATAAACTCATCGGTAATGAGTAGGCTCAGGTTAAATTGACGCAGCCGCCCTGCTTCGCGCTTGGCTTGAATAAACTCGCGCACGTCCGGGTGCCCCACATCGAAGGTACCCATCTGGGCACCGCGACGGCCTCCGGCCGAGGCCACGGTGAAGCACATCTTGTCGTAGATATCCATAAACGCCAGCGGGCCATTGGTGCCCGCTCCTGCGCCAAACACAAAGGCACCTTTATGGCGCAGGGTCGAGAAGTCGTAGCCAATACCGGCGCCCGACTTCAATGTCATACCCGCATCGACCACGGAGTCGAGGATATCGCGCATAGAGTCACGAATAGTGCGAGAAACGGTGCAATTAATCAGACTGACGGCGGGCTTGTAGGCTTCGGCTCCCGCATTAGAGAGAATTCGCCCAGCGGGAATAGCACCATTTTCCAGCGCCCAGCGAAATTTGGGTAGCCACTCATCGGCCTTTTCACCCTCTACGGCAGCTAGGGCCCGGGCCACGCGCTCAAAGGTCGCTGCGACATCTTGATCCACCGGTTGGCCATGACGATCTTTTAACCGATATTTGGCATCCCAGATTTCCCTAGATGGAGCCTGCATAGGGACTTCACTGGATGTCTTCATCGCCTTGGCTGCGGTACTCATGTTCACGAAACTCCTTCACGATGGGTAGCGATCGCGCTAAAAAACGGGCCGATTATACGCGGCATCGTAGGGGAGTATAGCCCCGAATTTCTACTATATGGGCCGTTTTTTTGATGCCAACAACACTAGATATAGAAAAATCAGCACCTTGCCCTTTTGCTTATTCCCAACACGCTATAGGCTTAAAGTTTTCGATGACGATACGACCTATGAACTTCCTGAAAACATCAACTTTCGCCGTCACCGCCATGCTGCTTGTCACAGCTCCCCTTTCATTGGCCGCTACATTTAATGTGGAAACAGTGGCTACCCATGGGCACTGGCAATCCATGGCGCTGACCCTAGGAGAAGAGCGCCACTTTCGTGCTGTAGAGACCCACAGCTACTCCGATGCCACGCTAAGCATAAATGCTACTCAAGGAGTCTGTGATTTACCGTGGCTGGAGATGCGCGTCACCCTAGCGCAGCAGCAGGGTGAGAGCCGAGCGGTGAATCTGGTACCCACTCGGCTGCGGATTGGTGACAACCCGATTGTCGATACCATGGCGGAGTTTATTACCGAGCGGGGCGATGACGGCTTTTATGCCCATTTTTATTTGAGCGATATGGAGACGCTGATCGCTGAGATGCAGTCGGGCGAGCAGCTGTTTTTAGGATTTGACCAGGGTGAGCAGGAACCGTGGTACATGACCTTTAGTTTGGAAGGTGCTGGCGATGCCATTCAACGCATGCAGTCGCTGTGTAGCGGCGCCTCTATCACAGAGGCACCTGCTCCTCCGGGTTAAGCGCACGCTCTTCCGCAACCTCTACTCGATTACGGCCGCTGTGCTTGGCTTGATACATAGCGGCATCGGCCCGGGCCATCAGCGTTTTACAGCTGTCAGTAGCGAATGATGCTTCGACACGAAGATAGCCTCGAGATATCTCTTTACCCCTTGACCTGTTGCTTCAGCAACAGCTCAACGCGTCGGTTGGCAGCTCGCCCTTCCGCAGTAGCATTACTTTCCATGGGTTGGGTGTCGGCATAGCCGACGGCCCGCATACGTGAAATGGCAATACCTTGCCGCTCTAACTGGCGTACCACTGCGATAGCTCGTCCCACTGAGAGTTCCCAGTTAGACGGAAACCGAGCGGTCGCGATCGGCACATTATCGGTGTGGCCCTCAACGGAAATTTGACCATCAAAAGCCTGTAGCACCGGAGAGAGCCGTTCTAACACAACTTGCCCCTGGGGCGTTAGCACATCATTGCCACTGGGAAATAAAAGGCTATCGTCAATACGTAGCGTAACGCCCTCTTGCCCCTGGGAGACACTCACTCCAGGGATATCAAGCCCTGCCATTTGGGGATGTAAGCCATCGTGGCGGGGAAGTATTCCTGTGGCTAGGCTAGCCAATGGCAGTGACGTAACGGCATTCGAGGGATCCATGATACTGCTTTCACTCCCTTCGCCACCGCCGGATGGCGTAAGCGCCAACAGCAGTACAAACAGGGTAATCAGCAGCGTCAATACATCCAGGTAACTGGTCAGCCAGCTCTCGTCACTCTCCCCCACTTCGGCGGGAAGCTCCAAAGCATGCCGTGAGTCGCGGTCGAGCATGGCGCTACCCTTTTAATGCGGAACCCATATCGGGCCGAGGCTTAACGTTCGAGTCACGAATTTCGTCGTGGTAATTCGCTACGAAGGAGTTAAGCGTCTCTTCAATAAACGATGGCAGACGGCGCTTGGTAATTAGCGAAATGCCTTCCAGCACCATGTTCATAGTGATAAGGCGCTCTTCCGTACGCCGCTCTAGCTTCACGGCAATCGGTTTAAACACCAAATTGGCCAACAGGATGCCATAGAAAGTAGTCAACAGCGCCACTGCCATCCGGGGCCCAATTACTTCCAGGTCACCCGCATCCATCACTTCGAGCATGTTGACCAAGCCTACCAAAGTACCAATCATGCCAAAGGCCGGTGCATAGGTGGCCATGGTGCGGAAAATTTGGGCTTCAGCATGCTCGCGGGCTTTCAGCCGCGCAATACGCCAGCGCAGCATGTCGAAGATTTCATCCTCTTTTGTATTCGCAATGACCAGTTGAATACCGGTGCGCAAAAACGGATTACGGGTATGTTCCAGTTCTTTCTCAACCGCTCTAACATCCCCCTTAAACCAAAGGCGCGACATGGAAACCAACTCATTGATGTCATCTCGCACATAGGTGTTTTCACGGCGGAAAACTAAACCAACCAGACGCACCACACGCAGCACTTCTTTCAGCGGATAGCTGATAAACGTGGCCGCCAGCGTGCCAGTGACCACAATGGCAAGCCCCGGTAAGTTAATAAAGCTCTCGGGAGACTCTGCGGTAAAAAATAAAACGCTTACCAACAACAGCATGCTGGCAAATATACCGATCAGCGTAGATGGATTCATCAACGGCTCCTCGCCGGTTATGGTTAGTGAGTGAGAGGATTAATTAGTCTCATGTAGGCGAGCACGCAGCCGACTCACCGCCTGGCTGTGAAGCTGTGAAACCCGTGATTCGGTGACACCGAGCACAGCGCCCACTTCTTTTAGATTCATCTCTTCTTGGTAATACAGCGCCATTAGCAGCTTCTCGCGCTCGGGCAGTGCTTCAATGGCGTCGATCAGCGTTTGCCGCTGCTGTTCATCCAATAATTGTTCAAACGGCTGTCGGTGAGTGTCGTCCCCCGCAGGCTCGCCGCCATCCGCAATGAGCTCTTCGAACGGCAATAATTTCCCGCTATTGGTATCGTTGAGCAGTTGCTGGTAATCACTTAGCGGCATCTCCAGTTCACGGGCAATCTCCCCCTCTTCCGGGGGGCGCCCCAGCTGCTGCTCTAAACGACGCACAGCATCATCTACCGCCCGTGCCGAGCGGCGTACGCTGCGGGGCAGCCAGTCACGAGTGCGCAGCTCGTCCATCATCGCGCCACGGATGCGCTGGCTTGCAAAGGTAGCAAATGTTGCTCCTTGGGCAGCATCAAAGCGCCCTAATGCCTCTAACAAGCCCACCATACCCGCCTGGATCAGATCATCCAGCTCAATACTCGCGGGCAACCTTACCTGCAGCGTTAAGGCCTGACGTCTCACCAGTGGCATGTATTGAGTTAACAGCTCACTCTGTTTGATCCTGCCTTGTGCTGTATACATCCTCGTGCCTCGCGGCTTAACAACCTTTACTGATAGTTCACGATCACTTGTAACCCCTGTACTCGCACAGGGCGTTGCCCTGGCTGCAGCGTAAACCGAAAGTACAGCGGTGCGCTCGCCAACATTCCCGATAGAGCGGTCGTGCTACCGCGCATGCCTGATAGTGCAACACAGCGTTCAGGATGACATAGCCAAGCGTTCACAGGCGTTCCCGGCGGTGATTCAAAGCGCCATTGAATTCGCGACAGCACAGCATTACGCAGTGGGACGCCCGCTGGCGGGGTTATCGCCTGGCTGCTGCTGGTACGGTCGCTCATTGCTACCATCACACTAGGCACTTGGCTGCTCCAACTGCCGGTTGCGGCCTGCGTATTCAACGCGAAAAGCCATAACCCTGCTACTAGCCCTAAACAGCCCATTTTTCTTACTGTTAACAACTTTGCAGGTTTTATCAACGCCTCAATAGCCATCTGCTTAGCGTTACTTACCCAACTCGCCAAACTCTGCATAACTCTCCCCTTGAGCGACACATGCACCCTGGCCCGCCGCTAGCGCGCCAGCAGCAGAAGCTCAATATCTAAATAACGAGCGGAAGCATTGCCCAAATTATCCAGCAACCCCCGGCGCGGCAGGTGGGGTTCATGAAGGGCTAGAAGACGCTGCGGACCACCATGCTCGCGTAATTGGCGCAACACTCGGTACATGGTGGCAAAGGCGTCAGCATCACTGTTGATCCACAACGCCCAGCGTGAGTAACGCTCGGCTAAGTCAGTCAGCGAGGCGCTGTCAGGCATGACAATATGAACATCCCAATCCTGTGGGTCTCCTGCCCATTGCCTCCCAAGGGCCGACCATTGCCCCAGCCGACCTCGCACTTTGTCCACCTGCGCTGCGCCAGCATGAGGTAAGCCTACTACCACTAACGTTTTTTTCGGTCTTGGAGGCGCCACGGTGGCAGGCTCGGCAGCAGCAGCTACCGTCGGTGCCATGGCCTCCTGGGTATACGCGGCGGCTTCCTCTTCGTTAACGGGTGCGGCAGGCACTGTCTCGTCACTTTCCACGTTATGGCCGACTTCATCAGCACCGCGCTGCTGGCGCTGTAAATCGGCCCATTTGCGCAGGCCAGCCGCCTGATCCTGGCCACTCATACCACGCCCTCACGACTGACGCTACCTAGCTGACGAATGGCATCGCGCGCCATCAGAACGTGTACTAATGCATCAAGCAGTGCCGTATCACGCCGCTTGCGCTGGGTTCCTAACAAGCGCAGCAAATCGGCTCGCAGGGCCTGAGCGTCCTCATCGTCAACGATATCTAGATGGCCAGCTACTGCAGCCGCGCCGCTGGCCATCAGCAGGCGCAGCTCGCTGCTGACATCACCCCCATCGGCCTCTTTAAGCTGCTGCCAAGCACGCTTGGTGAGCGATGCCAGTCCGTCACTCTGCAGTTGAGTGATTAAAAGCGTTAACACATCGCTGCCCAAACGTGCAGGCGTTAGCCAGTAGCGGCGCACGATTCGCTTAGTGCTTTCAGGGTCGCTTACCTCACCGACCCACGCCAATACGGGGTTACCTGATACGTCCTGCGCTTCAACATAGGCGCTGGAAAGCTGCATGCTTTGCCCGCGGAAACGGATGCCCACGCTATGGGTTAAGGTGCTTTCTTGGAACAGGGAACGCAGGGTATAGCGCTCGCCCTGGCAGTATACCCGCTGGCTCGCGGGCACCATGCTGACCCACGTCAGATGCTGAGCGTTTAGCCAAGCCAGCGCCTCAGCGTCTGGCAGGGTAGGCAGCAGATGAACCGCAACATCTCCTGCACAACGCACCAAACGTGGCTGCCAGCCCGCTAGCTGACGGTGCTGAAGGCGAGTCAGTGCCAGCCAAGCACCTTGCTCATTCAAGGCAACATCTGGCATCGACCAGTCACAACCTCGCTCGTTGCGGCGGGGCGACCAAACCACCCCTAACGCGTCACGAGTGGTGGAGGCTCCGGCTAACAGCTCATCTAGGCGCTGGTCTTGTATCACCCCCGGCAACGCTGCGATGTCCCAGGCGGCTTCCAAGCGGTGAAAATCGACGACACGCTGACGCAAGCGGGTTAACACCGAGGAGAGCCTGCGCCCCTGCCCTAACACATCCCGCGACCAGCGTGGCAAGCTGAGTGGGGCTGTTTCAGCACGCGCGCTACTCGAAACGTTGGCCGACAGTGCTTGATCAATCAGTGCGGGTGGTGTCGCGACCACCATATCTTCTGGCACCTGCTGGCCATAGGAGCCAAACAGCACCCTCATACCGTGGCGCATGACGATGTCTAATACCGGCGCAAGCCGCCCAGCTTCGTCTTGCTTCGTGATGATACAGTCGTCTAACTCGGCACCTGCAGCTCTCGCCGCTTGGCGGTAGCGCAATACGACTTCTTCTAGCGTTTCCGGCTGACTGGCGGCGTTGAGCAACAGCACCAGACGCACGGTGGACTTCCCACCCTGTAAATGGGCGATCTGTTCAATCACCCGCTGATCCCGCTGGCTCATCCCCACGGTATCAATAATCACCCACTGCTTACCTTGTAGCCGACCAACCAATTCATCAATCGGCTGTTCAGCGTCTAGGGCATACATGGGCGTATCCAAGAGCCGTGCATAAATGCGCAGCTGCTCATGAGCGCCGATACGGAAGCTATCGGTGGTCACTAGCGCCACTGGGCGAGTGCCGTGGCGCATCACAAAGCGTGCCGCAAGCTTCGCAGTAGTGGTCGTTTTACCCACCCCAGTGGGGCCAACCAATGCGACGATGCCCGTTTGATCAAAGAAGCTCTCTTCGTGCTGCAGCACGTTAAGCCGTGCCATTAACTGCTCACGCAGCCAGTTAAGCGGCGCGTCGTTAGTAGCCTCGAGCGCGCTCAACTCATCTGGCAATGCTTCCAGCACCTCTTCGCTCAGCTCTGTACTGAAGCCAACCCGGGCCATCAACTGCCGTAGGTGCTCGTAGGCGGTGTCTGCACCGCTTTGAGTCGTTGGCAACGGCTGGCGGCGGGCCAGTAGTTCGCGCATATCTTGCATTTCCCGAAGCAGACGCTCACTCATCGCCTCTAGGGGGTCTGGTTGCTTTGGCAGTGAAAAGACAGGCGCTGGCGCGGGGCTAGCCTTCGGCTCCTCCGCTGGCGTCGTCGGCGACGGGTCGAACTGGTCAACGGCGTCATCCGCCATGGCGAGAATTTCAACGCCGCCTTCGGTGCGACGGTTGGCGACAATAAGTGCATCATCACCTAACACTTCGCGCACTTGGCGCATTACGTCGCGGCTATTTGCTCCGACAAAACGTCTAACGCTCATGTTTCACCTGTTGCCAAAACGTAAAAGGCTATTACCGCTCGAAGTGTGGCCATTAGCGACCACCCACCAGCGTGGTAACGCGCAGGGTGCGGTCGTCGGGAATTTCCGCTTGAGACATCACCACTAAGTGGCGCATGCGGCGGCGCAGGAAGCGCGACAACACGGCCCGTAGCGAGTGCTGAACCACCAGCACAGGCGCTTCACCACTGCCTTCATGTTTCTCTAACGCTTGCTGCGCTTGATTCATCAAGGTATCCGCCAGCCCTGGCTCCATCGCACCATTGCCGTTCATTGCTTGCAACAAGACTTGCTCTAACTGCGCATCCAGCCCCATCACATGCAGCGTATCTTGGCCCGCGAACCACTGCTGGGTAATGGCCCTGCCCAGCGCAATACGCACCAGAGCCGTTAGCTCGTTGGGGTCTTTCTGCTGACCCGCATGCTCTGCCAAGGTGTCCAGCACGGTACGCATATCACGAATCGAGACATCCTCATCCAGTAGGTTCTGCAAAATGCGCTGCAGCACGGTGAGGGAGATGGACTTCGGCACTACTTCTTCGACCAGCGATTTTTGATCTTCGCCCAACTTGTCCAGCAGCTTTTGAACCTCCTGGCGGCCCAGCAGTTCAGGCGAGTGACGGTGCAGCAGATGGTTAAGGTGCGTGGCGATGACCGTACTGGCATCCACGACCGTGTACCCGTATACCTGAGCATGCTCCCGTTGGTTAGCGTCAATCCATACTGCTGGCAAGCCAAAGGCAGGGTCTTGGGTCGGTGTACCCTGAAGCTCCCCCGAGACCTGACCAGGATCAATGGCTAGCCATTTACCGGCCTGCGCCTCAGCGCGGCCAATTTCCGCTCCCTTCATGGAGAGCACATAGGTATTGGGTGGTAGTTCTAAGTTATCGCGAATGTGCACCACGGGCGGCAGGAAGCCCACTTCCTGGGCAAACTTCTTGCGTACGCTTTTAATACGGTCCAGCAGTTCACCCTTCTGCCGGGAATCCACCAAGGGGATCAAGCGATGCCCCACCTCTAAACCAAGCATGTCTACCAGTTGAACATCTTCCCAACTGGCTTCAGGTGTTTCCTGGATGGGCGGTGGTGCTGCAGAGATCTCTTCCTTAACCAAGGTCTGCTCTTTTCTACGCATTAGATACCAGGCTAGGCCGCCCAGCAGCGCCGTGAAAATAAGGAAAACGAGGTTGGGCATACCGGGAACAAGGCCTAGCAGGCCCATTACCATGGCTGCCAAGATCATTACTTGAGGGTTCACAAACAGTTGGCTGATCATCTGCTGACCAACATCCTGCTCGGTGTTGACGCGTGAAACAGTCACACCTGCCGCCGTAGAGATCACCAGCGCCGGAATCTGGGCAACCAAGCCATCACCAATCGTTAGCAGCGTATAAGTGCGGGCAGCATCGGCAAACCCCAGGTCGTGTTGCATCATACCAATCAGTAGGCCGCCGATAATATTAACCACCATGATAACCAGGCCTGCCACGGCATCACCGCGGACGAATTTACTGGCACCGTCCATTGAGCCATAAAAATCCGCTTCCTGGGCAACCTCGGCACGGCGCTTTTTCGCTTCGTCCTCACCAATCAGGCCAGCGTTCAGGTCGGCATCAATCGCCATCTGCTTGCCGGGCATAGCGTCAAGCACGAAGCGGGCCCCTACCTCGGCAATACGCCCAGCCCCCTTGGTGATTACCATAAAGTTGATAATCACCAGGATGAGGAACACGACCAAGCCTACCGCGAAATTACCGCCTACCAGGAAGGTGCCGAAGGCCTCAATGACCTTGCCCGCCGCATCGCCGCCTTCGTGGCCTTCCATCAATACCACACGGGTCGAGGCGACGTTCAGCGAAAGACGCAGCAACGTGGTAAACAGCAGCACGGCCGGAAACGCGGCAAAGTCCAGCGGCTTCTCGGCGAACATGCTGACCAACAACACCATAATCGATAGCGCAATATTGAAAGTGAACAGCAGATCCAGCGCGAACGGCGGAAGGGGCAGAATCATCATGCCCAGAATCATTAAAATCAGCAGCGGACCGGCGAGCAGCTTCATGCTCACATCGTTCATCCAGTTACGCTGATTGATCAACTGGCTTAAGCCTTTCATGGTTGCGCCTCATTGCCATCGGCACGACGGCCGGGACTATCCATTTCCGGGGGTACCGGTAAATTATCGGGTGTGGGGGGCACCTCGCCTCCTTGTTGTGCAACATGTTTCAGGCGGTAGGCCCAGGCCATCACTTCGGCCACGGCAGTGTACAGTTCGGCGGGCACTTCAGCTTCTAAGTCGACATGATGATACAGGGCGCGCGCCAGAGGTGCTGCCTCCAAGCGCGGAACACCTGCTTCCTCGCCAATCTCACGGATTCGAGCGGCAACAGCATCGGCCCCTTTGGCCACCAACCGAGGAGCCCCCATACGCCCCTCCTGGTAAACCAGCGCCACTGCATAGTGGGTTGGGTTGGTAATAATGACATCAGCTTCAGGTACTTTGCTCATCATGCGCCCGCGGGCCATGGCCTGCTGCTGCTGGCGAATACGGCCCTTCACATGGGGGTCGCCCTCAGAGTCTTTATGCTCTTGCTTCACCTCTTCTTTGGTCATACGCAGCTGTTTGGCGTTATTCCACAGCTGAAATGGGACATCAATGAGAATAACCACGATCAGTGACAGGACGATGAGGCCCGCCACCAGCGCTGCCATATTCAGCGCACTGACCAGTCCCTGCTGCACGGGCTGGTCCATTAGCCCCATAAATTTGCCAATATTAAAATATAAAAAGCCAGCTGCCACACCGCCCACCAAGATGGACTTAGCAATCGCCTTAGCCAGCTCAGCAAGGGCCTGAACAGAAAATATCCTTTTTAACCCTTTCACTGGGTTTAATTTTGAAAATTTAGGCTGCAACGATTTTGAAGAGATTAACCAGCCACCTAGCAGTGCCGGTGCAACCAGTGCAATCACCGTGAGCAGTAAAAATAAGGGAAGCATAGCGATGAGGGTTCGCTGGCCAAGATCCAGCGCATTCACCAACATAGGCGTGCTTTCCATGGCATGGCGGCGCTCAAATAAAAACGCCTGCTCCATCACCATCCCAAGCTGGTCATAGAGCATTTGCCCCATACCCCACAACCCCATCACCCCACCCAGCAGCATCATGAAGGTAGTTAGTTCGCGGGATCGAGGCACCTGACCCTCTTTGCGGGCTTTATCTAATCGCCTGGGCGTGGCCTCTTCGGTTTTTTCCTGATCGCTGTCGTTATCTGCCATGCTGTTATCCGGCTGACGAGTGGCCAGTTGACCAAAATAAGGCATACCATAAACTCAGCCGCCCTAAAGGACGGCTGAACAGTCTACCTATTTTGCCAGATGCAGCGGCTTACAATGAGCTAATAACCCAGCATTAAAAGCCTAATTCGTCCAATAAGTCGTCTACCTGATCCTGGCCGGTAACGATATCAGGGGCGTTCCCTTTCACCTGCGGCCCATTAAGAAGATCTTCATTGCGGCGAGCTTTCTCATTTTTCCACTGATCTTCGGCCTTGCGCTGCATCGTTTCACGAGCTTCAACACCGGGAACATTGTCGATGAGTACCTGTACCAGCTGATGCTCGATCTCACGGATCACATCCATCATTTTCTTGATGACTTGACCGGTAAGATCCTGGAAATCCTGTGCCATCATAATGTCCATCAGCTCCTTGTTGGTCGCTGAGGTAATTTCTGGCACGTCGCTCAGGTAGGTGCGCGTCTCTTTTACCAACACCTTTGCGTCGTCTAGCTCTTTTGGTGCTTCGAACCACTCGGCCCAACGCTTGTCGAGTGCTTCCGCACGCTCAGAGAGCTGATCTTGCAGCGGCTGCGCACGATCAATGGCGTTCAACGCCCTGTCTGCAGCCTGCTCGGTCATCGTCGCCACGTAGTGCAGCCGGTCACGGGCGTCGGGGATCGCTTCAGCGGCCTTTTCAATCTCTTTGTCTAAGCCCAACTCGCGCATATTGTCACGCAGCATGCGGGTAAGCTTACCAATACGAAAGATAAGGTCTTCTGCGGCTTCTTCAGACAGTTGGGCAGAACCACCCTGCTCATTCTGACTCATTGTGTTGTCTCCTCGTTAACCGAGCGCCTTGGCTCAGCCGCGTCATTTACCCATTTTCTCGAAGATTTTATTCAGCTTCTCTTCTAGGGTCGCGGCAGTGAACGGTTTGACGACATAACCATTGGCACCCGCTTGTGCGGCAGCAATAATATTCTCTTTCTTTGCTTCGGCCGTTACCATCAGTACTGGCAAGTCTTTTAGCGCATTGTCCTGGCGAATCTCTTTCAGCATTTCCAGGCCATCTAGGTTGGGCATGTTCCAGTCGGAAACCACAAACTCAAAATTGCCCGCGCGCAATTTATTAAGCGCATCTTGACCATCTTCGGCTTCTTCAACATTAGTGAAGCCCAGCTCTTTCAACAGGCTACGTACGATCCGGCGCATAGTGGGAAAATCGTCTACTACCAAGAAACTCATGTTCTTATCAGCCATTGGCCATCCTCTCAATAACGACATCTATAGGGTGACTGGGAATTCAGTCAGGGTTAAAATTCTTCCCACTCTTCGTGGTGCTGCTGGGCAGTTGCTCGACGATTCGGCGGTAAAGCCGTTGACTGAGCAGCAGACGCCTTAGGAACCGACGTGTGCGATGCTGATACACGCGTAGGTAACGCATGTGATGCCTGCTGAGCACTTAGCACCTGAAAGACCGCGACCGCCTCTTCTAAGCGATTTGCTTGCTCTTCTAGTGAAGCGGCCGCTGCGGTTGCCTGCTGGACTAACGCGGCATTTTGCTGAGTCACCTGGTCCATTTGCCCCACTGCCTGACTCACCTGCTCAATACCGTCGCTCTGCTCTTGGGACGCCGCTGAAATCTCATCCATGATATCTGTAACCCGGCGCACCGCGGTGACGACTTCCGTCATTGTCTGGCCCGCCTTTTCTACCAGAGATGAACCCTGGTTGATCTGACTAACAGACGCCTCAATCAGCGTTTTAATCTCTTTTGCCGCATCCGCACTGCGGCTAGCGAGGTTACGCACTTCCCCGGCCACCACCGCAAACCCGCGCCCTTGCTCGCCAGCCCGCGCTGCCTCAACCGAAGCATTCAGTGCCAGAATATTGGTCTGAAACGCGATGGAATCGATCACATTAGTGATATCTGCCACTTTTTGAGAGCTGGTGGAGATACCGTGCATGGTTTGCACCACTTGTTCAACGACTTGACCACCCCGTTCTGCTGTGGTGGAAGCATCAGCGGCTAGCGTACTGGCCTGTCGAGCGTTGTCAGCATTCTGTTTCACGGTGGCTGTCATCTGCTCCATACTGGCCGCCGTTTGCTCAATGGACGCTGCCTGCTGCTCAGTACGCGATGAAAGATCAGCGTTGCCGCTGGCGATTTCTCGGGTGCCGTGGTGAATCTCTCGACTCCCCTCGCGCACGCGTGCCACCGTTGCGCTAAGGTTTTGCTGCATGGTGGCCATAGCCGAAAATAAACGGCCAATTTCGTTTTTACCGGCCTCTGGCAGCGGCTGCGTTAAGTCTGCCTCGGCAATGCGATCAAGCCGCTGAACGGCATTGTTAAGTGGCGCAATGACTGTGCGGCGTAAACCGATATAAATGGCCAGCGTCACTATCAGCGCAAGGCCTACCGCTAGCGCGTTGATTAAGGTAAACAGCTCTCCCTGAGACTCAGCATCCACACGGATTGTATCAACACGCCCAAAACCATAATCGACGAAGGCATCAATACTTTCGGAGAGTGCGTTTAGTGGCTCGGCCAGTTCGCCTCGTAGCTGGTTAAACGTATTGATATCCATGAACTCAAAGCTAGCGTGTTGCTGCTTTACCAGATCAAGCACAGCGCGGAAGTTTTCATCGACAGCGCTTCCCAAAACTTCATCCCGTGCTGTACGCGGCGCGGCCTGATACTTCTCAAAGCGACGCTCGGCCCGTTCGATACGATTTGCCGCCACCTCTACCTGCTCATTAGATTGGCGAGTCTGCCCCACCATCAGTAAATTAGAGGCAGTCTCCATGGCTAGCATGGCTTGGTTGAGTAGAGAGTCGGCGCGGTTCAGCTCGTTAAGCTGTTCATTTCCAATAAGATTCAGCGTCGCTAAGTTACTCTGAGCATTACGGTCAGCCACGACGCCAAGCCCACCCACAACCAACATCAGCGTGACGAGGCAAGTTAGCGCCGTTACCACGGTCGAATGAATACTTAAATTGCGCAGTAAACGCGTCATTGTTATGGCTCCCCTTATTAATGCATGAACCAAGAAGGGTTTGACATTTCTTGGTACTTAAACGCGCTGCGCGCGCCCTGAAGCAGCAACCAGCGCCATAAGACGCGACGGTATATCGTCGAGTGCAACGACCTCGACTGCTCCCCCAACGGCAATCGCCTCGCGCGGCATACCAAAAACCACACAGGTCTCTTCATTTTGTGCGATCGTCGGCGCACCTGCTTGACGCATTTCTAATAGGCCTGCCGCGCCATCTTTTCCCATACCGGTCAGAATGACGCCGATGGCGTTTTTACCAGCATGCTTAGAAGCGGAGTGAAACAACACATCTACCGAGGGGCGATGGCGGTTAACCGGCGGTCCATCATTTAGGCGGGCTACGTAGTTGGCGCCACTGCGGGCAAGCTCTAAGTGCTGGTCGCCAGGGGCAATATAGGCATGGCCTGGCAGAACCCGCTCACCGTCCGTGGCTTCCTTCACGGTAATACGACACAGTCGATCCAGGCGTTCTGCAAAAGAGCGCGTGAAGCCACCGGGCATATGCTGGGTAATTAAAATGGCAGGCGCATTGGCAGGTAAAGGTTCTAATACGGCACGGATTGCTTCAGTGCCGCCAGTAGAAGCACCAATAATAATGAGCTTCTCGCTGGATATCATGGGTGCTTTAAGCCGAGTGGGCGGCGGCGTGTTTTTATGGCGTGCCTGACGCGGACGCGAACGAGCTGCAGCACGCAATTTTTCAGCAATTTCGTTAGCATACTCCATCATACCGCTGCGAATACCCAGGCTTGGCTTCGCTACAAAATCCAGCGCACCGAGCTCCAGGGCGCGCAGGGTAATTTCAGAGCCGCTTTGGGTTAGCGACGACACCATCAGCACCGGCATAGGGCGCAATCGCATCAGCCGCTCAAGAAAATCGAGGCCGTCCATCCTCGGCATCTCGACATCAAGCGTCAGTACATCTGGGTTATGCTGCTTAATCAGATCTCGGGCAGCAATGGGGTCAGGCGCAACGGCGACAACTTCCATGTCTGGCTGTGAGTTAATGATTTCGGTCAGCAAATCACGAATCAGCGCCGAGTCATCGACGCACAACACTTTGATCTTGGCAGCGCTCAAAGCACGCCTCCTCTTACGGTATCCACCGCGGCATCACTCCCTGCTGGCAAACGCCCTCGCCGGAGCTTAGCTCACGTCTATTGTTCACTTATTCGCGAGGGTATAAACCGTTTGCCCGCGCAACTTAAACGCATCGCTGATATACGAGAAGTTTTCGGAGTGTCCCGCAAATAGCAGACCATCCTGTTTCATCAGCGGCGCAAACCGCTTCAAAATCTTAGCTTGCGTCTCTTTGTCGAAATAAATCATGACATTACGACAAAATATTGCATCAAAAGGGCCTTTGATAGGCCACTGAGGGGCCAGCAAGTTCAGTGGCATAAACTCAACAAGTGCCGAGACTTCTGGGCGCACGCGGGCAAGCCCGATGTGATTGCCGGTACCTTTTTGAAAGAACCGCTTCACTCGCGCTTCGTCCAGTTTGCGCACTTGCTCCTGGGGATAAATCCCCTTACGTGCTTTCGCCAGTGCATCGGTATCAATGTCGGTAGCAATCACTTTGGCTTGGGAGGCTTTCGCGCCAAGTGTCTCTAGCAGCGTCATGGCAATCGAGTAGGGCTCTTCCCCTGTCGAAGCGGCTGAACACCAGATCGTTACCGGATCTTGCTTATGCCTAATATGTTCCGCCAATAATGGGAAGTGATGCGATTCACGAAAGAAAGCAGTTAGATTGGTAGTCAAGGCGTTGGTAAACGCCTCCCACTCTTTCGCGTCGGGTTGACGCTCCAGCCGCGACAGGTAGTCAGTAAAGCGCGTCATGCCATGATGGCGCAGCCGCTTAGCTAAGCGGCTATAGACCATTTCGCGCTTATGCTCAGCTAATACAATACCAGCGCGCTGGTAAATCAGCTCTCGAATGCGCGCAAAATCAGCATCGGTCAGCACCAGATCTCGTTCGATCTGCCCACTGGACGCCCATTGGCCTGCGTCGCTACCCCGTTCGCGTTGGTCTGTCAAAACTCTTCCCACTCCTCTACAGAGGCCATTTGCCGTTTCTTAGTCGGCACAGGCGATGTGGCACTGCTGTTATGTGCAGACCCCGCTGGCAACACGTTTGCCTTTGGAGTTGCGGTCACAGGCGGCTGCAAGCCAGTGGCCGCTAGCGGGCTTTGGTTAAGTCGAAACGCTTCAACGGAAAGCGACAACAGTCCTGCTTGTTGCTCTAGGGCAACAGCTGCCCGTGCAGTTTCTTGAACGCGCAGAGCATTTTGCTGTGTTGCTTGATCCATTTCCGCAACGGCTTGGTTGACTTCCGTAATACCGCTGCTTTGTTCCGCAGAAGCCGCCGAGATGTCGTGCATAATATGAGTAACGCTGCGTGCGGCTTCGGCAACCTCACTAATCGCTGCCTCAGCTTTTTCGACTAAGCCAGCGCCTACGCTCACTTCCTGGCTCGAATCGTCAATAAGTGTGCGAATTTCCTGCGCTGCTCCAGCACTACGCCCAGCAAGCTTACGCACCTCTTCGGCCACCACAGCGAAGCCACGACCATGCTCTCCCGCCCTGGCGGCTTCCACCGAGGCATTCAGAGCCAAGATATTGGTCTGAAACGCAATCGAATCGATGACGTTGATAATGTCGGTCATTTTCTGCGAGCTTTGTGTTATCCGCTGCATATTAGCGACCAGTTGTGTCATCAATTCCCCGGTTTGTGTAACCCTTGTTGCATTATTATCGGCCAGTCGACGCGCTTCTTGAGCGTTATCACTGTTCTGTCTAACTGTAGTAGTCATTTCTTCCATACTGGAGGCCGTTTGCTGAAGCGAAGCTGCCTGCTGTTCAGTTCGCGTGGAGAGCGCTTCGTTGCCACTGGCAATGTCTTTAGCTGCTGGGGTGACTACGTCAATGCCACTTTTTACATCACTAATGATGTTGCTCAGGCTTTTACGCATGGTGTTGAGAGAGTCCATCAACTGACCAATTTCATCACGGCGTTTGGGCGGTACATGTGCCGCTAAATTGCCGCCTGCGATTTGCAACGTAAAACGTGACGCGCGCTTCAGTGGCGTAATAATAGAGCGCAGCGTTAGGACACTAATCAGTACCAGTAACAATAGTCCTGCGCCTAATACACCAGCTTGTACGCTAAGCATGGCGGTTTGACCACGCTCGGCCTCTGCTGCCATTGCCTCCGCAGCTTCCTGCTTTTGAGCGATCAGTTGATTGACCATAGCGGATAGCTCCCGCCCCTCCTCGTTCATCACACTGATAACAGCATCCAGGCCGGTGAACGCTTGGTAAGTCTCTTCAGCCTGTAGCACGCTAGCCGCTTGGTTCATGCCTTCAGACAAAAAAGCTTGTAGCCGCTCGTTGAACGAAGTGGCCAACGGCGTCGTATTCACATCGCGACTGAAGTATGCCTGCCAGATATCAACGATTTGTGTAGCACTTCCCTCTATCGCCTCCCCCATCTCGAAACGCTGGTTAATCAGCTCCATGCGCTCAGGCTCAATCAGCGCCTGACGTGTTTGCGCAATCGTTTGATCAATTTGCTGAAGGCGAATAACATCCCTTAAGCCATCGTTATTTAGCTCACCCAATCGTTCGCCTGCCACATTAAGGCCATAAAGCCCCACGCCACCGCTCGCTACTAGCAGGGCCCCTGCCACGACCACCATGCCAACTAATTTGGCACGTATTGTGTCGAGACGAATGCGCTTAATGCGCTGTAACAAGCCCTTTTGGCGCACGCGCCCTTTATCCAAGTAGAGGCGCTTATTGCGCCCTTCTCGTATCTCTGCATAACGCTGTTCAGCCTGAGCAATCGCCTTGCGGGTCGCTTGCACCCGCACAGAGGTGTAACCAATTACTTGGTCGTTCTCTACAATCGGTGTGACGCTGGCGTCTACCCAGTAGTGGTCTCCATTCTTACAGCGATTTTTCACCAGCCCTCGCCATGTCTCCCCCGCCTGAACGGTTTTCCAGAGGTTCTCAAACGCAGGCGACGGCATGTCTGGATGACGTATTAGGTTATGAGGCGCTCCTATCAGCTCTTCATGCTGATAGCCGCTAATCTCGATAAATGCTGGATTTGCGTAGGTTATACGCCCTTTTAGATCAGTACGCGAAACGAGAAAATCGTCTTGTTTAAGCTCAACTTCCCGTTGAGTCACTGGCTGGTTATTACGCATCATGCTGCCTCATTGTTTATGTTATTGTTTATGTTTTAACGCGGTAATAGCTTGGTTCATTCCATGGCCAGAGCAGAGAGCGCTGAGTTAGAACTCTTCCCACTCTTCGGTCAGCGCTTGTGTTTTAGTGGCCGGTAGGCGCTGCGTTGTCGTTGGCGAGTGCGAAGGGGCGCTGATGACACGTTTTTGTGTGTCGGGCTGCCCACCACCTGCTACACGGAACCGTTCCACGGCTTCACGCAGGCGTGCTGCCTCGCTCTCTAGCTCATTGGCGCTCCGCGCGGCTTGCTGCACCAGCTGAGCATTCTGCTGAACGACTTGATCCATTTGCGCAACCGCTTGGTTAACTTGGCCAATACCGTTGCTCTGCTCTTCTGAAGCGGAGGCAATCTCATCCATGATGTCGCTAACGCGCTGTACCGCCGCGACGAGATCCTGCATGGTTTGGCCCGCCTGATTCACGCGATGTGTGCCAGCGTCTACTTTACCGAGCGACGCATCAATCAGCGTACGAATCTCTTTGGCAGCATTGGCACTGCGGCTGGCAAGGCTGCGAACTTCTTGTGCTACCACGGCAAAGCCCTTGCCATGCTCGCCCGCACGCGCCGCCTCTACAGAAGCGTTAAGCGCTAAGATATTGGTTTGGAAAGCGATATTGTCGATCAGGGTGATAATGTCAGCGACTTGATGAGAACTGGCGCTAATCTCCTGCATGGTCTCAACAATGTTACTGACTTCTTCCCCACTGCGACGCGCCGTGAGCGTCGCGTCTCCTGCCAACTGGCTTGCCTGCCGAGCATTGTCGGCATTGTGGCTAACGGTCGACGCGAGTTGCTCCATGCTCGATGCCGTCTCTTCTAGCGATGAAGCCTGCTGTTCTGTGCGAGAGGAGAGGTCGTTGTTGCCGCTGGCAATGTGCTGGGAGCGCTCAAAAATCGTGGTGCCGCTACGCCTGACCACGCCAACAGTTTCCGACAAGGAACCTTGCATATGGGCCATCGCGCTATAGAGCTTGCCGATCTCATTGTTGCCAGGTGACTGGATCTGCTGACTGAGGTCACCCTGCGCCATGCGCTCAAAATAGCCGACCAGCCGATCCAGCGGGCGCAGTACGTTGGCACTGACGCCCCATACCACTACCACTACCGTTAAAACGGTCATGGCCACAACGCCGATCAATACCCAGCGGATGCGGGTGGCAAAGGAAGTAAAGGCCAACTGCTGGACTTGTGGGTCGCTGGCACTTTGTACAATGGTCGCCCCGTGATGCAGCGCATAAAGACCGATACCACAGGCAATGAGCACCAGCAGCGAGAAGGTGGCCAATACTAGCCCCCAACTCAGACGGACGGTCATATTACTCATCAGTTGACGTACTAGCTGTGTCACACGCATTTCTCCAAACACAACCGTACTAGCCAGCGCCATCCATCGCGCCAGAGTGGGTTGTTTTTTGGCTCAAGATGGGCACGTCTCCCTGTGCCCCGTGGCAGGTCGTTAGCGGTTACTGGTGCTATCTACCAGCGCCATCTCTTCGCTCGTCAGCAGCTTATCGATATCGACCAGCACCAGCATTCGGTCATCCAGGCTACCGAGGCCACTTAGGAAATCAGAGGAGAGCGTTACGCCAAACTCTGGCGCAGGCTTGATTTGATCCGGCGTCAAGGTCATTACGTCAGAAACGCCATCTACCACGATACCTACGATACGATCTGCCACGTTGACGACGATCACCACAGTTTGGCCACCGTACTCAACGTTATCCAGGTGAAACTTAATGCGCAGATCCACAATCGGCACAATCACGCCACGCAGGTTCGTTACTCCCTTAATGAAGTCGGGTGCATTCGCAATACGTGTGACGTTTTCGTAACCACGAATTTCCTGAACCTTTAAGATATCAATGGCGTACTCTTCATCACCTAAAGAGAACACCAGGAACTCGCGATTTTCCGCTTCTGCTGCGGCTAGCACCGCCTCATTAGATGCTTGACTCATGACGGCTCAGCCTCCTTGTAATAAGAGAGATATGGTTGGTTAGCGGCTTTTCCTGCTTCTTTTTTGGCACGGCTTAAGCGATGCAAGCCTGTGATATCCAGAATTAACGCAACACTGCCATCTCCCAAGATGGTAGCGGCCGATACCCCGGGCACTTTGCGGTAATTATCTTCGAGGTTTTTAACCACGACCTGTTGCTGGCCAATCAATTCATCGACCAGCATGGCATAGCGACGCCCTTCGCCCTGAACGATGACAGCAATACTCTTGGTCGGGTCGGTAATGGCGTTTTCGACATCCAGCACTTCGTGAATGGCAATGACTGGGAGGTACTCATCGCGTACTTTTAGTACCACGTCGTCCCCTGCCATGGCATACATATCGCCTTTGGCGGGCTGCAGTGACTCAAGTACGGTAGACAGGGGCAGAATAAAGGTTTCCTTTCCGACTTTAATCGACATACCGTCGAGAATTGCCAGAGTTAGCGGCAGCACGATACGTGTATTAGTGCCTTCACCTTTTTTCGACTGGATCTCAACCCGGCCGCCCATGCCTTGAATATTCCGTTTGACAACATCCATGCCCACGCCACGTCCAGAGACATCGGTAACCTCTTTAGCAGTCGAGAAACCGGGGGCAAAAATCAGCTGAAAAACATCTTCATCCGACATGGTATCGGAGACGTTAAGACCATTCTCACGGGCTTTCGCTAGCAGGCGTTCACGATCCATTCCGGCGCCGTCATCACGCACTTCAATCAAAATATTGCCACCTTGATGCCGGGCAGACAGAACTAACTTACCCGTACGCGGCTTGCCCAGGGCTTCACGCTCGTCGGGCATTTCAACACCGTGGTCCAGACTATTACGCACCAAGTGCGTTAGCGGGTCGGTGATACGCTCGACCAAGCTTTTATCAAGCTCTGTGGATTTACCTTCGGTGATCAGTTCAATCTCTTTGCCTAGTTTGCCAGCGGTATCACGCACTACACGCGGAAAACGGCTAAATACGAACTCCATGGGGATCATGCGAATCGACATGACCGCTTCCTGAAGATCGCGGGCATTACGCTGCAATAGGCTCATGCCATTCTGTAGCGAACTGTTGCCGACCGACTGGTCACCAAGATCACTCACTGTTTGGTCCAGCATCGACTGAGTGATGATCAGCTCGCCCACCAAGTTAATAATCTGGTCGACCTTATCCACGGACACCCGAATAGAGGAGGACTCTGCTGCTGCCTTTTTCGGAGCCGCTTTACCTGGTTTACTGCTAGCAGGCGACTTGCTGGCGTGTGCTTTTTCGGCCACTGGCGCGGCTGGCTTCTCTTCTGACGCAGAGGGCTCAGCCGGTGTGCTGGGTACAGGTGTTGCGGGCTCTGCTGCCGAAGCAGCCTCCTCCACAGCTACCGTGGTGATTTCAATTTGTTCTGGCTCAATAATGAAGCACATTACGGCTTCAATATCATCGGCGCTGACGCCCCCTTTTAGGGTGACCTCATAGCGCTTTTCATCCCCCGACTGGGATTGAATATCGCCTAGCTGCTCTAACTCTTCTACCAGCAGCCCACGATCTTTATCGCCCACATTGAGAAGCACCACTTTGAGGGTGTGCTCGCTGGAGCTAGCGGCTGCCGATGCTTCTTTGTCGTCCTCTGCAGGCGCTGATTTTTGAGGGGCCGGTGCCTCCGCAGGGGCATCAAGTGTTTTGCCAATCTCTTCGAGGGCAATTTGCTGCAGCGTTTGGCAGATACGCTCATACGCTTCTTGATTGGGTTCTTCCTCGTTGCGATAGGCATCGAGTTGCTCGTGCATGATGTCTTTGGCCTCTAAAAAGGTATCCACGAGGTCAGCACGCAGGGTGAGTTCCCCTTTGCGCGCGTGATCCAGCAGGTTTTCGAAAATATGCGTGGTTTTTTGTAGCACGCTAAAACCGAAGGTTCCTGCGCCACCTTTGATAGAGTGGGCTGCGCGGAAGATAGCGTTCAACTGCTCGCTATCCGGATCATCGACATCCAGTTCCAATAAGTGCTGCTCCATATCAGCGAGCAGCTCTTCAGCCTCTTCAAAAAAGGTGTCAAAAAAATCCGCTATATCCATGCACCGCTCCACGTGAACGTCATATTTTTTGTGACAAGCCGCGCTTACTGGTCGTCGTTGGCTTGTGGGGTGTTTTGTGGCACTAGCTCTTTCGGCACCTCTTCCTCAGAAAACTGAGCATCAGGCGCTAGAACACCAGGGTTACGAATGGCTTCGGCAATTTCAGGTAACAACACAACCAACTCAATACGCCGATTGATCGGATCGGTTGGCGCAGTGTCAGCCAACAACACACGATCAGCAAAGCCCGATACGCGCAACAATTGATCTGGATCAAGCCCGCCGGCAACAAGCTCTCGGCGCGAGGCGTTCGCTCGATCATTTGAGAGCTCCCAGTTGCTGTAGCCACGATATCCTCCAGCATACGGCACACTATCAGTATGCCCACTAATACTTAAATCGTTAGGCAACTCATTGAGAAGAGGAGCTATGGTGCGTAGCAAACTACGCATATAGGGAGCGACCTGATCACTACCAAGCTCAAACATGGGTCGCTGTTCGGTATCCAAGAGTTGGATCCGTAACCCTTCACGGGTTAGATCAAAACGCATTTGGTTGCGCAGCTCACGCAGCTCCGGGTCACGCTCAATCACACGTTCAATGCGCTCCTGCAAATCATTAAAGAAGCGCCGCTCTTGAGCACTAGGGCGTGTATGCTGCATTACATCAATACGAGCGCGTTCACCATCACTATGAGTAGGATCAGGGCCACCACCAGGAATCACGCTGGTACTACCTGACATGTCGCCGCCTGTAATTGCAGTAACCAGGGGCGTACTGAAATACTCCGCCACACCTCGGCGGGTCTCTTCGCTGGAGACACTCAAAATCCACATCACTAGGAATAGCGCCATCAACGCGGTCATAAAATCCGCTAGGGCAATCTTCCAAGCTCCCCCATGGTGAGCATGGACGACTTTTTTACGCCGAATAATGATCGGACGCTTATCCCCACCCTTACTCATGCACTACCGCCTTTTTTGGCGTCACGAACGTACTCTTCAAGCTCAGTGAAACTGGGACGCTCTGCGGTATGCAGTGCCTTGCGGCCAAACTCAACAGCTAATTGAGGCGCATAACCGTGCAAGCTTGCTAGTAAGGTGACGCGGATACACTGCAACATTTTTTCTGCTTCTTTTGCTTGTCGCTCGGCGTAGCTGGCCACTGGACTTATAAACCCGTACCCCAACAAAATGCCTAAAAAGGTACCTACTAGCGCTAGCGCAATCATTTCACCCATCTGAGCGGGTGTGGCATCAGCGTAGGTCAAAGCCTTAATTACCCCCATAACAGCAGCAACGATACCGAATGCAGGCATCGCATCCCCCACTTTAGAGATCGCATCAACTGGAATATGAGCTTCCTGTTCGAATGCCTCGATTTCATGCAGCATAAGCTCATCAATTTCCATTGGCTCCATGCCGCCACTGACCATGAGGCGCAAATAGTCAGTTAAGAAATCCATGATGTGTGGGTCCGCCAGCACGGCTGGGTGCTCTTGAAATAAAGGACTCTCTTGAGGGTTATCGATATCGCGCTCAATCCCTAGCATGCCCTCACGGCGCACCTTGGAAAGAATCTTGTACTGCAATGCCATTAGCTCCATGTACAGCGCTTTATTATATTTTTTGGTTCGCTTGAGCTTGGGCAGTATCTTAAAAGTAGCTTTAATGGCTTTGCCATTATTGGCAGCAATAAAAGCACCGACCCCTGCGCCGCCAATCATGAGCAACTCCGTCGGCTGATACAGCGGCCCCAAGCTACCACCTGCTAACACATACCCGCCAAATACAGATAGCAGTACGACGACATAACCTAAGGGAATCAGCACAAGCAGTGTCCTTGCGATATCAGTTTTTTATCGACGAAGCCACACCCATTTCTTCACCAAGAAGGCATGAGCAGCTCCACCCCAAGTGCAACTTAGCAATATCATACTAAGGCGCATGCAATGTTTAATGAGAAATTACCAGCGTCTTTTACCGCTATCTAAACGTTAAAGAGGTAGTGTATTCGTTCTATACCCTGCTGCTAGTAACGTGACAATTTTATACGTTCAACGCTGTGCTTTACGGGTTTTCCCTGCACGCGAAGGCGGCTGACAAATACCACACACATAATCATGTGTCGGACTATGAGCATGGGCAACAAAGCGACCTTCACATCTTGTACAAGTCGTTAGCTGCAACAAATCACTTTCAAAAAAGCGCACCAACGTCCAAGCACGAGTAAGCCCCAGCACCGGCTCCACGCCTTCCAGTGAAATCTGCTCCTCGTACAGTCGATAAGCCTTAACGAAGGCGTCGATGCGCTCGCAGCCAGCGCCTTTCAGCAGCCCGACATAAATGTTGTAGAAGAACGAGGAGTGCACGTTGGGCAGCCAAGTGACGAACCAATCCGCAGAGAATGGCAGCATCCCTTTCGGTGGAGACATACCACGCACTTCCTTGTAGAGCTTAATCAACCGGGTACGGCTAAGCTCTGTTTCTGTCTCCAGCACCTGTAGCCGTGCACCCAACTCAATCAGCTCAATGGCCAGCTGCACTTGGTGCATCTCATCAACCAAGCTCTTCTGGCTCACTCCGACTCTCCCGACGACAAAGACTCCAAGGGCTCGCAAGCCGAAAGCAGTGATGCATGTAACCCAGATAACCCTTGATCTCTGGGGTTTTCTAAAATTTCGCGCAAACGTCGCCCACTCGAATGGCTAAATCGGCAGACTAACTGGTTGCTGCGCGCCAGCTTAGTGAGTTGCCAGGCATTCAGTGATACCAATAAATCGGCAAGTTCGCTGTCTATTTTCAGGCGAAACATAGCTGCTTCGCGATCCTCGCTCAGCAAACGCTGCGCAAGAAGCAAGTACGCTAAGTTAATTTCTTGAATTTCATCGAGAAAGCTTGTTTGACTCATAGTGTCCCATCGAACGACACAGGCGCGACATTGTGACCGTTATACTGGCGCCATTGATGACTTTTTTCTTTACCCAGCACCATGGTTGCATACAGCGCTTATATTGGCTACTTGAGCGTTTCACGATGACTTATCCCATTCTCAGATAGCTCAAACACCCAAACAAGCAGCTCAGCGACCACTTGATATAGGCTCGCCGGGATCTCGGCATCCAAATCTAACTGCATGAGCAGCGCCACAAGCTCTGGTGCATCGTGAACATAAATACCCTGGCGTTGGGCTTCGGCCATAATTCGCTCAGCCAGCTCACCATACCCTTTGGCTACTACACGTGGAGCCTGCTCCCCTTCTTGATACGCAAGTGCAACCGCTTGCCGTCGCCGATCACCCGATGTCATCATGATGGCGCTCCAATGTTACATACCTAGCCTTGATCTGAACTTTATGAAAATCAAGGGCGTTTAAACGCTGCTCCAATGAGCTAACCCCTTCCTCAAGACGCTGGTGCGTGCCAGCATTATCAGTGGTCAAATCAATACTCAGCGTCTTTTGATGAAGCCATAGTGCAACGCTGAAGCTACCTAAGTTAGGCACATCAAGCTGCATTTCGGAGCGCCAGCTCTCCTCCGCACCCTCCTCTTCCGATGAACCTCCTTGCCCCCCTTCACGCCCAGGCAGGTTGATCACTAACGCCATAAAAATCCCAGCCCACACATCACCTTCCCAGCGGAGCGTTGGCATCACCAACATCTCCAACTGCTGACGCACCAACCCCTGTAAGCTCTCATGAACGACCTCTCGTGAGCCACGGCTAAGCGCTTCCGGCTCGCTGGCAGTCGGCAATGTCAACGAGGCTGGATTAATCTCTCGACGCTCCGCAGCAGCTGGCGTCGGCGAAGTCGAGGCCGGGAGCATGACAACAGGGCGCTCTAAGAGCAGTTTATTATCGCCATTCATAGGCACTAGGGGCGTATTAGGCAAAATACCGGGGGTGGCGCTTGAGCGTAAAGCGGCTATTGAGGGGGTTGTGGCTAATACCGCAGAAGCAAAATTTGGTAAAAAAGGAGCAGCCGGGCGAGGCCCAGGTTGCATTTGTGGTTCACGCAGTAGTTGCTGGAGTGGAGTTTCACCTTGAAACCAACGCTTCAGGTGGGACTCATAAAATAATCCACTATCGCGGATGCTTGCTTCTAAACGACTTGCCAGCACTTGCGCCGATGGTGCGTCTTGAGCCGACATAAGCGGGGCCTGAGGCTTCATTACCGCTGGAGGTGCCGGGAAACGCAGTAATACATCCGCAATCGTGCGAGCAGCAGGGCTGAAGTGTGTCTGTGTTGAGGTGGGTGCGCCATCACCAGTGGGAGGACTTCCAGGCTGAGACTGACGCGCCCCCTCAGACGCACCTGGCAACCGCTTTAGGTCACCAAGCAGGGGAGCAAGCGGACGGCCATCCAACCCTGCATCGCCTTGCAAGGCACGTGGCCCCTCCCCCGGTAAAACTGGCTGTACTGGCGCATTTAATACACGCTGAGAGGACACCTCTCCCTGGCGCCCAAGCACTTGATGTAAGAGGGTATCAATAAGCGGCGTAATGCCACTCACGATGCCCCCTTATTCTGAGAAGCATCGACATCAAAGGCGCTATAAGCTCCCTGCTGGGGAGCATAAGCTCGGTGCAGGTCCCGCTGGCGCTGGGTGACGCCAATCAGCCTGCCAAGCTCATCGCGTCGTGCCACCAGGCGGCGACGAATCTCCACATCATGCTCTAAGATATGTTCTATTAACTCTGTTTTACGCTGCTTACCTGCAGCGTCAAGCATGACGTGTGCATCCAGCTCACGGAGCTCTTCTACGAGCATCACATAATTACTGCGTTGCTCGATCAACTCGGCCCACTGTTCAGCATCTGCAAGCTCATGCATGTCATTCACACGCACCAACAGCTTTTCGTATGCATCGAGCAGCGTTTGCTGAGAAATATCACGAACTGCTTCGGGAGCTGCCATGCCTGCCTCACGCACTCTGCTGTTGACCGATTTCACGCCATGCTGAGGCGATATCCTCAAGTAACCGCTCAGCTTGGTTGAGGCTCTCTTCGTCGTTTCGCAAGTTAGCTGTTAACAGCAAGCGGGCGATATAATCGTAAAGTGAGGCGAGCCTCTCTGCAATGACACCCCCTTGCTCTTGATCAAGGGCGGCCGCTAAACCGTTATTAACAATATCCAACGCTTTGGAAATTGACTTGCCTTTTTCAGCTCGGTTGCCAGCTTGCATATGGATTCGCGCTGCGCGGATTGCCGCCTGAGCGCCATCAAATAGCATCACGATCAGTTGGTGAGGATCAGCTGACATGACACCACTTTCGACACCGACACGGGCATAAGCATTAGCGCCTCGTCCGTTAGCGGTGCCACCGCGAGTGTAGGTCATTAGTGGGCACTCCTTTATAGGGTGTAACAACAGCTAGGGCAAAAAGCCAGTCGTGCTGTTCATCATTCAAGGTTGAGCATATATGCTCAGCTATTAAATATATCGGCGAAGCCACAGCAGACTTTAATGCCTGATTACTTTTTAATTTAGCTGCTTGCCTGAATTCGGCGTCCTATGTAGAAACCGCCACTTCTCTGACAGGCTTGCCTAGTCGCTCAAAAACATCGCCACGCAAAACACTCCCTAAATTATCGCGCATTGGCGGCTCGGCTGCTTGGGCCAGCACCACCTCTGCTGGCGCCCCACTATCATCAAGGCGCAAAATCCAGGCAAGCTGATCACTAGAGAAAAGCGCTAACGACCCCACCGGCAGGACCTTGAAATGTTCGACATAACGCCTCATCCAATGGCGATCAAACTGATGCGGATGAGCCAGCAAGTGGCGGTAAATTTGCTGCGCCGTGCGGGCCGGGCGATCTGGGCGATCTCGCCGCATCGCCTCAACAACGTCAACCACTGCACTGGCTTTCGCCAACTCGTTAATATCATCCCCGGTGATTCCTGCCGGATAGCCACTACCATCAAGCCGCTCGTTGATCCCCCCAATGACCGCTTGCGCCACCGTAGCAGACAGCCATTGGCAGGTATGTAGCCGAGCCATCAAGAGGGAAACATGCTCACTTAATGCCTGCCGATGTGTCGCTTCAAAATTGGGCGCTTTGAACACGACCTGAGGAATAAGCGCCTTACCCAAATCATGCACCAGCCCGCTGGCAACGATCGCCTTGCGCACATCCCGCGGCATATTGGCTCCTACTAAATCCAGCAAATGGACTGCAACAGCAATCCCGTGCCTTACCAGCAGCGGCTCTAAAGACAAACAGCGGGAGGCAAACAGCAGTCCCTCTCGATCTTCTTCATGCAGCATCAGTAAGCGGTCCGCATTACGAGAGAGCTGCCTTGAATCAATATCACTGCCTTGCTGAAGCATGAGCAACTGTGCATCAAGATAAGCAGCTACCTTAACCAAACGCCTTGCCATCGGTGTGGCATAGCGGCGTATATCGCGCCGTCCTATGTGCTCAGTATCTGGAGTGCGCTTGCCCGGCTGCTCAAACAGAGGCGATGGCTGCCGCTCCTCCTGCGCCTCCTTTTTATAGCGCGCCGCTTCACGCTCAATCTCGCAGACAAAATACCAAATCTGCCGTTCCTGCTCGGAAGTGCACCCTGCAAAGCGAAAGCCAACGCGTAGCATGTGCCGCTCGGGATCAGTTTTCTGATGGCGGGCAACGCCATTCACTTCAAAGTAAGTGCCGTTTGGAAAGGTAAACGCAAGTTTGAGCGAGTATTGCGTTTCAGCCAAAACACCGCTTGCTGTTAATGGCAACTCAAGCTGGCACCCATCCTGGGAGAGGTCACGGAGCTCCCCCTGGGCACTCTCACCACTCTCACCAACAACCAGTGCAGACACCACCATTCCCATGCGCAATTCAGCACGATATGACTCGCGTCGTTGCAGCACTTCGACCGAACTTGGGTAATTACTACAACAAAGAAAACGACCACCAGAACGACGGGTCTCCGTCAAAGATAACAGCGGTGTCCGCACCACTTTTCCCTGTGACTGACCCCGCAAAAAAAATTGCTCTCCCTGCTGTAAACGACTTAGCAGGTAGTCAACCGATGACAGATCCATTACCAGCGTTTCGCCCGCGTGCTGCTCCATCAAGACCACTGGCTCTGGACGCGCATCAGGAGTGGCCAAGCAGAGAGTCACCCCACCGCTCTCTATCATAGTATTCAGAAGAGAGCTGATTACCGATGGGCTAGTGACGCTCTCGTACTCATCTTGTTGGACTGCCATGCGTGCCTCGCTTTCCCCAGACGCGTTATACGTTAACGCTCATCACAAAGCAGCAGAGCATAACAGAAGCCTTTATCGAGCCGCATGTCCGCCATAGGACTCATAACACTTTTCTTTTCATCTATAGTAAAAGGATAAAGTTTGTGACAAACGCGCCGATAGATTGAAAAAGAGGCTCATCACCAGACGGTAAACGGCCTCAATGCCTTTACTCGGTTACGTTGCCTAGCCCCCGGCGGGCTTATTTAATAGAGGAACGTTGTACATGAGCCCACTATCCATTGACTCAGCCACACCAGCAATAACAGCCGCTTTATCGCAGGAACGCTCTACGCGCCCCGCTATCGATCCCCTACCTCCAGCCACCCCAAGCGGCGATGAAGCAGCAGCAGATGGCAATAAGGCCACAAAAGAAGCGCTTGTTGAACCGATACAGCGCATTAACGATGTCATGCGTCCCCGTGGGTTGGAATTTGATATTAGCGAACAATCGGCTCGCATCATTACAAGGGTCATTGATCGAGAAACGGGTGACGTCATACGTCAAATACCAGCAGAAGAAGCGCTGCTACTGGCCGAGCGGCTAGAAGAACTGCAAGGAAAACTGATCTCTCTTAAAGCATAGAAACCAAGCGAACGCTGCGGGCGCCTTGAAAAGCGATAACGTACCAGCCTAAGCGTTCGCCTTCCCACTACCCACCCAGCTAGCCGCATAACTACTTTACGCCCCCTATACCTGCATATTCATCACATCACGATAGGCAGTTACTAGGCGGTTGCGCACTTGCATGCCCATTTGAAAGGCCACACTGGCTTTTTGCATATCTACCATCACATCGTTTAACTCAATGTTTGGCTCGCCTGCCTGAAACGCCATCGCCCTGGTACTAGCCGCTTGCTGCAACCGATTAATTCGCTGTATAGAGGACTGCAGCTCACTTCCAAAGCCACCTTGACCAACAGCGGTTGCCACATGCTCCCCTTTAATAGGCTGAGCCGCTTGTGCCGCTAGCCCCTGCATCTGTTGCAGCGCAGACTGTATAGAAGGTGAACTCATACTCAGGCCTCATTTTTGCGGAAAATCAATTAGTACAAAAAGCCTACCATTGGTAGGAGTAGCGTCATACGTACAAATGAGTATAAAAAGCCAAGCTTTTCGTTCATTTATGGTCGACACACCCCCGGATAATGGCGTTCATCACAATTCCGCTTCATTTTTTTAGCGGATAACCGCGATTGACGGATATAGCCTATGCCTTCTTTGGTGATGCGCCTGGGCCGACACCCGTTTTGCCTGCCCTTCTGGAGGGACGCATGAGCGAAACTGGTGCTACGGCAGGCCGTCAAAACAGCACGACACCAAACGCCTCTCGCAGTGGAGCGGCGGAAAACGAATCCAGCAACCCCTCTGCCTTGGCGCGCACCATGAAACAGCTGCGCGGCAATCCGTTAGTGGTTGTATTGATTGCGGCAGCGGCCTCTATCGCCGTTGTGGCTGCTTTATTTATGTGGGCTAGCAGCCCAGAGTACCGTGTGCTTTACAGCAACCTGAGCGAAGCGGATGGCGGACGAATTATTTCGGAGCTTGATAGCCGCGGCGTACCCTATCAGTTTAGCCGGGGGGGCCAGGCACTGCTGGTGCCCGGCGAGCAGGTGCATACACTTAGGCTCCAGTTAGCTGAGCAAGGCTTGCCCCGCGGTGGCAACCTTGGCCTAGAGCTTATGGAAACCCAAGCTTTTGGGATTAGCCAATTTGCTGAGCAGGTGAACTTTCAGCGTGGCCTGGAAGGCGAGCTTTCACGCTCTATCGAATCACTAGGCCCCGTCGAAAGTGTGCGCGTGCATCTATCGATGGCAAAGCCGTCCGTCTTTATCCGTGACCGCGAACCTGCCAAAGCCTCTGTGGTGTTGAATCTCTTGCCAGGTCGCGTCCTTGGCGAGGGGCAAGTTAGCGCCATTGTGCACATGGTATCCAGCAGTGTGCCTGAGCTTGCTGCTGAAGATGTGACGGTGGTTGATCAGAACGGCCGCCTACTCACTGCCAATAGCGCCCAGGGTAATGACCTGGATGGTACGCAGTTAGCATACATCAGCGAAGTGGAGCGCTCCTATCAGCAGCGTATTGAGAACATTCTTTCGCCCATTGTTGGCAGCAACAATGTTCGCGCCCAGGTAGCGGCACAGATCGATTTTTCACGCCGCGAGCAAACCTCCGAGCGTTACAGCCCAAACCAAGCGCCTAACGAATCAGCAGTCCGCAGCCGTCAGCTTAGCCTCTCTTACGATGGCGAAGATCCATTGGCCACCGGCATTCCTGGGGCGTTAAGCAATACTCCTCCCGGGGTAGCCCCCTCCCCCATCAACCAGCTAGACCCGGAAGAGGGTGATGTTGCGGACGATGCAGGTACCGAACCAGGCGCTTTGCGCAACCTGCGCCAAGAAGATGTCGTTAATTACGAAGTAGATCGTAGTATTGAGCATATTCAGCACCGCCTTGGCCAGATACAACGCCTCTCAGCGGCGGTTGTTGTTAACTTTCGCGACGTCACTAATGAAGAAGGTGAGGTTGAACAGGTCGCGCTCAGCGATGAAGAGATCGCCCAAATTGAGCGTTTGGTGCAACAAGCAATGGGGTTTTCGGATCTGCGCGGCGATCAAGTGGAAGTGGTTAACACCCCCTTCGCTGGCGATGATGATACCCGCGTCGAACCGGTCTGGTGGCAACATCCCGACAACCTAGCGATAGCTGCCAATTTGGGGCGCTACTTACTAGTTGCGCTAGCCGCATTGCTACTCTACCTGCTGATTTTGCGCCCATTAATCAAACGCTACACCCAGCCGCCCGTGATGGCCGCTGCTGTGCCTGGAAGCACGTTGAGCACCCGTGTTGGTAGCGACGAAGATGACCAGGAAAGCGAGGCTGAAGGCGAGGGCGATGATGAGGCCACCTATAGCAACAAGCCCAAGCGCCGTCGCAAAACGTCGCTTTACGAACACAATCTTAACGACCTGCGAGAAATGGCCCAAGAAGACCCCCGTATGGTCGCGATGATTATTCGCAGCTGGATGAACGCTAATGACTAGCATTGCTGAAATGGGTGGCGCGCGTAAAAGCGCCATTCTCCTGCTGGCACTGGATGAAGACAGCGCCGCCGAGGTCTTCAAGTTCCTCAGCGCCAGCGAAGTGCAAGAGATCAGTACCGAAATGGCACGGCTTCACCAAGTTTCGCATGAAGACATGAAAGCCGTGCTGGAAGCGTTCCACCGTGAAACCGAAGAGTTCGTGGCGCTGAACCTCAACTCGAGCGAGCACATTCGCTCGGTGCTGACCAAAGCGCTCGGCAGTGAGCGGGCTACCAGCCTCATCGAAGACATTCTCGAAACCACGGGCGAAAACTCAGGTATCGATGCCCTGAACCTGATGGAAGCGTCCATGGTCTCCGAGCTCATCCGCGACGAGCACCCGCAGATCATTGCCACCATTCTGGTACACCTGGACCGCCATCAGGCGGCCGATATTCTCGAGCTGTTCGAAGAGAAACTGCGCAACGATGTCGTCCTACGGATTGCGACGTTCAGTGGCGTACAGCCGGCGGCTCTCCAAGAGCTCACCGAGGTACTCACCAGCATGCTCGACGGTCAAAACCTCAAGCGCAGCAAGATGGGCGGCGTAAGAACGGCAGCAGAGATCCTCAATTTGATGAACTCTGCTCAGGAAGAGGTGGCCATCGAAACCGTCCGCTCGCACAGCGAAGACCTTGCCCAGAAGATCATCGACGAGATGTTCCTATTCGAGAACCTACTCGACCTGGACAACCGCGCGATTCAGATGGTACTTCAGGAAGTGGAGACCAACTCGCTGGTGGTGGCGCTCAAAGGCGCTCAAGATGCCCTGGTGGACAAATTCCTACGCAACATGTCGCAGCGCGCCGCCGACTTGGTTCGCGAAGACATGGAGGCTCGCGGCCCTATCCGCATCTCGCAAGTGGAAACCGAGCAGAAAGCGATTCTACAAATTGTGCGGCGCTTAGCGGATTCCGGAGAGATCGTCCTGGCGGGCGGAGACGACGAGTATGTCTAATACTCATTCGCCTGAATTTGATCGCCACGGCGAGTGGCGACGCTGGCAAATGGATGAGCTGGTAACGCCTGCTAGTGATAAATCTCCACAAAATGCCTCAGGCCCCACGGCTCACCAGCGCAAAGTGGAAGCTGCCCAACGCGCCGCCGCAGAAGCAAGGGCACGCGAGGAAAAACAGCGGCAAGAGGTTTATGAGCAACTTCGCCAAGCAGCCGAAGAAGAAGGCTATCAAGCGGGCCTGAAACGCGGGCACGAAGAGGGCCTTACTAAAGGCCTGAGCGAGGGACGCGACCAAGCAGCCGAAGAGCTTAAAGAGCAAATTCGTCAAACGGTCGCACCGCTAGGATCATTGGCAAAGCAGTTTTCAGATGCCCTTGAGCGTCTTGATGACACAATCGCCCATGATCTTGCTGAACTTGCCCTGGCAACAGGCAAACAGCTAGCAGGAGACGCGCTAACTGAGCATCCTGAGCATATTTTGTCCATCGTTCGCGAGCTGCTGCATACCGAGCCACCGTTAGTCGGCAAACAGCGTTTATGGCTTAACCCAAACGACCACGACTTGGTTGAAGAGCATCTTGGTGGCGAGCTAGAGGCTGCTGGCTGGGTACTGCAACCCGACGATCAGTTGGCCCGTGGCGGCTGTCGCGTTACCAGTGCCCAAGGCGAACTGGACGCGACGTTTGAGAGCCGCTGGCAAAATATTAATGCACAACTGCGCAAACGACATAGCAACAACGCGACGCCGTCCGAGTAACGCGATGAATCACTCCACTTGCCCTCACCAACACCGCTGGCGTAAGACACTGCAGCGCACCAGCCAGCGTGTGAGCCGACTCCCCCACTACCGAACCAGTGGGCGGGTTGTGCGCGCGACAGGCATGGTGATTGAGGTGGTTGGCTTACGAGTGGCGGTAGGTAGCGCTTGCCACATTGAACTGCCAGGAGCAGATGGCCGGCTAAACGATAGCCACAAGCATGCAGAAGCTGAAGTCGTCGGCTTTTCCGGTGAAAAGCTGTTCTTAATGCCGCTAGAAGAAATCTCTGGCCTGATGCCAGGAGCACGGGTTACCCCTCTTGTTGATGGCAATGGCCACAGTGCCCGGCGCTTCCCGATCGGTGACGAGCTACTCGGGCGAGTCTTGGATGGCAATGGCAATCCGCTCGATGATCGTGAAGGCGTGGAGGAAGCTCCCCGCACGACGCTCCAATCTCGGCCGCTCAATCCGCTGTCACGTGCGCCCATCGAATCACAAATCGATGTTGGCATTCGCGCCATCAATGCACTGCTCAGCGTGGGTCGTGGCCAGCGCATGGGGCTATTCGCAGGTTCCGGCGTGGGTAAATCGGTTCTGCTGGGCATGATGGCGCGCTATACCCAAGCCGATGTGATCGTGGTGGGCTTGATTGGCGAGCGTGGTCGCGAAGTACAGGATTTTATTGACAATATCTTGGGGCCAGAAGGGCGCCGACGCGCTGTTGTTGTCGCCGCCCCTGCGGACACCTCGCCGCTGCAACGCTTGCAAGGGGCCGCTTATGCCACACGTATCGCCGAAGGGTTTCGGGACTCTGGCCGCAACGTGCTGCTGATAATGGACTCCCTAACACGCTATGCCATGGCACAGCGAGAGATCGCGTTAGCTATTGGCGAACCCCCTGCCACTAAAGGGTATCCGCCCTCCGTCTTTGCCAAGCTACCCGGCTTGGTAGAGCGGGCGGGCAATGCTGAGCGAGGCGGTGGCTCCATTACCGCGTTCTACACCGTACTAACTGAAGGCGATGACCAGCAGGACCCGATCGCTGACTCCGCCAGGGCCATTTTGGATGGTCATATCGTCCTGTCGCGGACGCTGGCAGAAGCCGGGCACTATCCTGCTATTGATATAGAAGCCTCTATCAGCCGTGCAATGACCGCCATCGTGACGCAGGAGCAGCAGCAAAAAGCGCGTACCTTTAAACAGATTTTTTCACGCTATCAGCGTAACCGCGACCTGATCAGCGTAGGGGCCTACAGCCCAGGTCATGACCCGCGGCTGGATGAAGCGGTGAATCGCTTCCCAGCCTTAGAGCGGTTTCTTCAACAGAACATTGATGAGTGTGCAACGGTTGAGGAGTCCTACCAAGCCCTGCACACGGTAGTGGGAGGCTAAATGAGTCATAACCAGCTTGATATGCTGACGGACCTGGCCCGTGATGCTCGTGACCAAGCAGGAAAACTGCTGGCCCAAGAGCGTCAAACCCAACAGCAAACGGAAGCCCAGCTGCAGTCACTCAACCGCTACCGAGTAGAGTATGCGGAGCGTTTGCAGCACGCCATGCGTGACGGCATTGACCCCGCTACCATGTATAATTATCAGCAGTTCTTAGCCTCGTTGGATGCCGCCCTTGTGCGTGCTAGGCAAGCACTGACTGCACAGCAAAAACGCGTACAACAGAGCCAGCAGCATTGGCAACAAGAGCAGCGCAAGCTCTCTTCTTACGATACACTGGCCTCACGTAGGCTATTAGAAGAGCATCGCCGCCAAGCGCGTTACGAGCAAAAAGCAACCGATGACTTTGTCACTAGTCGTGTAGCTCGCCAACAGTCTGATAAACCACTTTAGCGCCGGGTCAGGAAGCCTATCCATGAATATTCAACTGTTACTTTCTGCGAACCCCAGCCAGGGCAGTGGCGCATCAGCCTCACAAGCGACGGAGGCTCAAGGCTTTCCCACTGGGCTATTCCGCCAAGCCATGCTGCAGGCGACAGACCCCCAACGCCCAATGGGCGCACTTTCTAATGCTCCATCCCCCGATGGAGAACAGGCGCTGCGTGATTTTACCTCGCTCCTAGAATCGCTGGGTATTGAGCTCAATCAAGAGGAGATTGCAGAGCTTTTTGCTCAGCTACAAACGGCTGAACAAGGCACCCCAGAACCGCTAATAGCATTAGCTGCAGCGGCGGCTACCGACAACACGTTAGACATGCCATCACCTGCTCTACAGGAAATTTCCAGTCGGCTGACATTAGTCGCTGCCTTTACTGATGACGCTGGCCTACCGTCCCCCACTACTACCCAAACAACGTCTGTCGCCGCTATCGCCGAACAGTTAGCGATTGGCAAAAAAGACGCGATAGCTCTCATCAATGCTTACCAACAGCTATCGGGTAGCACAGGACCTAATGGGTCTGCTCAGCGCCCTGAAACGCTCAGCCAGCAAATAGCAGCGCTTTCACTGGGTAATGCTGCTAATACAGATACGAGCACTCAGCAGACAACCTCAAATACGCTTGCCGCACCAACCATGCAAACAATGGCCACCAGTGTGCACGTCAGCAGTGAAGCCATGGCTAGCGCTCTGGCCTCTGGAGAAGCAGCAGCGCGCATTAGCGGCAGTAACGAGCTAGCATTTAACCTGCCTAGCGCTAACGCCGCACCACAGCCTATTGCTGCAGCAACGGGAGCCTCACTGCCCTCCTCTATCGGCACCCCTGTCTCTCACCCCGCCTGGCCGTCACAGCTAGGTCAACAGCTCGTTCAGCTTATCCAGCGAGGGGGGGAGCAGCATGTTCAAATGAAACTACATCCTGCTGAGCTTGGGCCACTTTCTATCTCGTTAAAAATGACAGAACACGGCGCACAAGCTCAATTTTTATCCGCTCACGCTCAGGTTCGGCAAGTGATTGAACAAGCGATTCCTCAACTGCGTGAAGCACTGGCGGAACAAGGAATTTCACTAAGTGACACATCAGTGGGTGAGCAAGGCTTTTCTAATCAACAGGAAGCGTTTGCTCAGCACAGCACAGGCTCAAGCGCTGGTGGTGAAAGCGGGGTCACTAGCGTTGAGGGTGAAACCGGGACGCCTGTACCTGTGGGTTCCTCCATCGCACTCGATGGACGTGTGGACCTTTATGCTTAAAGCATAGCCACGCTATAAGTATGGTTTAATTGTGAGCACCGTGTTAACTAGCTAAACCAAAAGATAGGCTCTCCAAGAGAGCCTGTTCGTTTCTTCATTACCACCCGCGTTAGGCATAATGCTTGGCTAGCGTCATGTGCGAACATCATGGGAACAACGATGGCAGAATCAAGCGGCGGATCTAAAAAACTGCTCTGGGTAATGATCATTCTCGTACTGCTTTCCTCTGCAGGGGCAGCAGCGGCTATTTATCTAGTGCTGGATCAGCGCAACAGCAGCGACAGTGGCGAAGCTCAACAGCAAACGGTCGAGCTTACCCCCCCTGTGTTTACACGCATTGAGCCACTCACTGTTAATTTAGCTGATGACCGCTATGGTTCACGCCTGCTCTATACGGGTATTACGCTGCGAGTGGGTAACGAACAGAGTAAAACAATTATCGAAGAGCATATGCCGCAAGTGCGCAGCCGCTTACTAATTCTGTTATCGGGCAAACAAGCCAACGAACTCACCTCGACAGAGGGGAAAGAGGAGCTGGCTCAGGCAATTATTAGTCGTTTGAACGTACCCCTCACCGAAAATCAGCCCCCCCTAGATCTAAGGGAAGTGCTGTTTACCGAATTTATTGTGCAATAACCTCGGGAACTGGAGCCGTTCATGTCACAGGACGATCTACTGTCCCAGGAAGAAATTGACGCCTTACTAAAGGGTGTCAGTGGAGACGAAGAGCCCTCTCCGGCGTCGTCCAAGTCTCAGGACGAAACAAAAATTCGCCCGTATGACCCGTCGACTCAACATCGGGTCATACGCGAACGTCTGCATGCGCTTGATTTTATTAACGAGCGTTTTGCTCGTTATTTCCGCAACGGGCTATTTAACCTAATTCGTCGCAGCTCAGACATCACTGTCGAGTCCGTGCGCTATCAAAGCTTTAGCGACTTCTCACGTAACGTTCCGGTGCCGACCAACCTCAACATCGTGTCGATGAAGCCGATGCGGGGCTCTGCATTGGTGGTATTTCCACCAAATCTCGTGTTTATGGTAGTAGACAACCTGTTCGGTGGAGACGGGCGATTCGTTACGAAATCAGATGGGCGCGAATTTACCAATACCGAACAACGTATTATCCAGCGCCTGCTCAATCTTGCGATTGATGCCTATCAAGAAGCTTGGAAGGTAGTATACCCGATAGATGTCCACTTCCTACGCTCCGAAGTCCAGTCTAAATTCGCCAATATTACTAATTCACCTAATGAGATTGTGGTCAATACCAAGTTCAATATTGAGGTAGGCAACCTATCCAGTAGCTTTCAGATTTGCATGCCCTACGCAATGATTGAGCCGCTGCGCGATCTATTGGTTAACCCGATTAACGATAGCAATCATGACAGTGATGGCTCTTGGTCACGTCGCATGGCCAGCGAGCTGCGCCAATCTGAAGTTGAGTTGGTCGCTGACTTTGCGCAGATTCCGAGTCGAATTGCTCACGTCATGGGGCTAAAAAAGGGGGATGTTCTGCCGATGGACATTCCCAGTACGATCACCGCCAGCGTTGACGGCGTCCCTGTGATGGAGTGTGAATACGGCAGTCAACGCCAGCAGCGCGCCCTGCGTGTTGTGCGTATGATCGACCATGCTGCTATGAATAACGTATCGTCCAAGGACTTTATTAAAGGTTCAACGCGACAGAAAGCCAAGGAACCCAAAGCATGACTGACCCTAATAAACCCGATCAAAAAGTCTCTGATGACGATTGGGCGGAAGCCATGTCTGAGCAAGAAGAGCCGTCGTCTAGTGCTGATGCCGCAAGCGATGATGATGACCCCTGGGCAGCTGCCATGGCAGAGCAGGAGGCTGCAGAGCAGGCCGATACGGAAGATGAGCCTGAATCAGAGGCACCTCAAGCCAAGCCAGCCAGCGACGATGTATTTCGCCCGCTGAGCGCAGAAAAAAGTGCGACTCCCTCCCGTGATCTTGAGATGATCATGGATATTCCGGTTAAGCTTACCGTTGAGTTAGGGCGCACCAAACTGACGATTAAGCAGCTATTAGAGCTCGCTCAAGGATCTGTCATTGAGCTGGAGGGGTTAGCGGGTGAGCCAATGGATATCCTGATCAATGGCTACCTAATTGCTCAGGGGGAAGTAGTAGTTATCGAAGATAAATACGGTATCCGTATTACTGAGATTATTACACCATCCGAGCGCATTCATAAACTAAACCGATGAGTGTTGCGACCTCTAGTGCGCAAGCCCCCCTTGAGGCATTAAGTGGCGGTGATGCATTAATCGGCATGGCGGCATTAGGCAAAACAGCCGCCGCACTAGCGTTGGTGATTGCCATTATTTTGCTGTGTACATCGCTGCTCAAACGCTGGCAGCATCATCGCTATGACCATGGTGCACGTTTACGCATCGTAGGTACCACCGCAGTAGGCAATCGCGAGCGAATTGTGGTTGTCGAAATTGAAGACACATGGCTCGTTCTGGGCGTTAGTGGTGGCCGCATAAGTAAACTACACGAACGTCCAGCGCCTACTGATCGTACATCATCCACTCCCCCCCGTTCGCCGACCCGCTTCTCACAGCGTTTAGCTAACGCTATAGCTAATAGTCGCGGCAAGGGCGACAGTACTTCCTCAGACTCTCAGCATACCTCATGAAATACGCTCAGCATTTTGCCTGGCTCTATTCGCGTCACTGGTGGCTGATGAGTATTCTCATCATCGGCTGCCTCGTGGCTTTTCCTAGCCACGCCCAGCAACTACCGGGGTTAGTCTCGCAACCAACGGAAGGTGGTGGTCAGCAGTGGTCTCTCTCTCTACAAACACTGCTGTTCTTAAGCTCGTTGGCGTTCTTGCCAGCAATGCTGCTGATGATGACCAGCTTTACCCGCATCATCATTGTACTCAGCCTGCTAAGGACAGCGATGGGTACTCAGGCTACGCCGCCTAACCAGGTACTGCTGGGGATCGCGCTCTTTTTAACGTTTTTTATTATGTCGCCAGTACTTAACCAGGTATATGACACCGCCTGGGTGCCGTTGACGGATGAGGTGATCAACTTTGAAGAGTTCCTGCTTCGCGCGCAGCTACCTTTCCGAGAGTTTATGCTGGCTCAAACACGGGAGCCAGACCTGGCCCTATTTGTTCGTTTAGCCGATGTGGGCCCCTTGCAAGGGCCAGAAGAACTACCAATGCGCGTCTTGCTACCTGCCTTTGTCACCAGCGAGCTCAAGACGGCCTTTCAAATTGGCTTTACCATCTTTATCCCTTTTTTGATCATTGACCTTGTAGTGGCCAGTACGCTAATGGCGTTGGGGATGATGATGGTTCCACCGATCACTATTTCGCTGCCATTTAAGCTCATGCTTTTTGTATTGGTTGACGGCTGGCAGCTCATTATTGGTTCGTTGGCAGAGAGCTTTTATATGATTTAACGTCGCGGGGCGACGAGGAGCGTAATCATGACACCCGAGATGGTGATGAGCGTCGCTTATCAGGGTATGCGCGTGACACTTTTTCTAGCTGGTCCTATGCTGTTAGCAGCACTATTTACAGGTCTGATTATTAGCCTGTTCCAGGCCGCTACCCAAATAAACGAGATGACGCTGACATTTATCCCGAAAATCTTAGCGGTGTTTGCCGTTCTGGTACTAGCGGGCCCCTGGCTCATCGGCTTAATTACCGACTTCACGACGCGGCTATTTACCAACATACCCGCAATGGTGATGTAGCCTGTGGTTGAAGTAACATTTGCCCAGCTTCAGGGGTGGCTGGTGGCCTTTTTTTGGCCCTTTGTGCGTATTACGGCCTTTATGACAGCGACGCCTTTATGGGGCCACTCCAGCGTTCCCAATCAAGCTAAAGTAGCGCTTGCCGCAGTGATCGCCGTCGTCATTGCTCCCGTTCTCCCACCGATGCCCAGTGTACCGCTCATGTCTTGGGCAGGTCTGGGCATCATCATTGAGCAAATGCTGATCGGTATTGCGATTGGGCTGGTGATGCACATTATGTTTGCCGTTGTCCAAGCGGCCGGTGAGTTTATCGGCCTTCAGATGGGGCTTGCCTTTGCGAGCTTCTTTGACATGTCTAGTGGCACCAACATTATGGTGCTCTCACGCATTCTCTATATGGTCACCCTGCTCATGTTTCTCGCCTTTAATGGCCACCTGATGGTGTTAGAAACACTAGTGATGAGCTTTGAAACACTCCCAATTGGAATTGGCAGCCTTAATCCTAATGCGTTTGAACTACTGGCACGCTACGCAGGTACTATCTTTGCTTCCGGTATGCTGCTCGCTTTGCCTCTGGTAGCCTCGTTGCTCATTATTAATCTGGCGCTAGGCATCCTAAACCGTTCAGCACCGCAGCTAACCGTGTTTAATATTGGCTTTCCTACCTCGCTCACCGTTGGCATAGTGTTGCTCATGGTGCTAATGAGCGATATCGGCAGCTTTCTTCAGCAGCTGTTTAGCCAGGGAATTAGCTTTACGCAAAGCCTGATTGAGACCATGGCGCCCTTGAACTAAAAAGCCTCAGCATCCTGGCTGAGGCTTTCAGTCGACGTTAGGCGCTGAGACGCTACATGAAGTCGAACAACGACATGCCTTTGATATCCACGAACGCTTTTTGAGCCGCCTGCAGGCCTACTTGACGCAGGCTATACTCCGAAATCGCATCAGCGTAGTCCAGATCCACCAAGTCAGAAAGCGTCTGCTCATAATTGAGCATCCGGTTACTACCTACAGCATCCACCACGTCTAGCTCGTTTAGTTTTGCCCCAGCCGAAGCGCGCACTGTTAGAACATTATCAAGGGCATTATCTAGATCTCGCATAGATGTGTTTAGCGTATTGCGCAATTCTGCTTTTTCCGCACCGGTAGTGGCGGGATTTTCTAAAACACGTATTGCTGCTTCCATGGTGCGGAACAGATCCGCAGGGCGCTGCTCACTACCTGACTGGGCAACAAGAATCTCGTCGTCAGGCTCAGCGCTGCCAGTGAGTGTGACATTAATCCCCCCAAAACTAAGCTGCTGACCTTCACCGACATATTCTCCTGTCACCACCAAATCAGCAGGATCTTCCTGCCACTCGCCTTCACTAAAACGCTGCACTTGGTAGCTGACGCCGCTATCCACCGTCGTATCTTCATTAAACACAACACGGTAGCTGTCGCCATATCCAGGGTCATTGACATTACTCACCTGTGGGCCACTAAACGTCACGCTACCAGTATTTCTACCCGGCTCACCCGGAATTGGCTGCCCATCTAAACCGCTCTTCACAGCCTCGGCGACATAGCCTGCACCGCTCGGTACACTTTGGAATATCGAGATACCGTTCTCCGTGACCGGCATTAAACGTGAGGCATCGATACGCTGCTGGCGCGCATTCGCGTCGCCTTTATACTCGATATTACCGTCGCTATTTTTGACGAACGGCGGCGCGTTATCGGCATAGCCACCAAATAAGTAACGTCCGTTACCATCAGTGGCGTTTGCTTGGCCGATCATGGTTTCGTAAATACCTTTTAACTCGCTGGCAATCGATTCTCGGTCAACATCGCTCAAGGTGTCGCTCGACGCCTGGACCAGTCGTGTCTTGGCACTGATGATCGAGTCGCTAATGCTATTGAGGATGCTCTCTGTTTGGGCAAGCGAGTTTCGCGCGGAGACTCGCGAATCGGTATATTGCTGAGTGATTGCTTGAGACTGATCTACCCGTACCGCTCTAGAGGCGGCTTGAGGATCATCGGAAGGATTGACGACCCGACGACCGCTGGCTATTTGCTGACTCACCTTGAGGAAGTCTGACTGCTGGCGGTTGATGGAAGCCGTACTCTGCTCATACATGGTGACCGTACTGATGCGCATCGCTTAGGCTCCCCTTAGTTGCGTAAGTTAAGAATCGTGTCCATGATCGTACCGGCGGTATCGATGACACGGGCGTTGGCTTGATAAAACTGCTGATAGCGAATCAGGTTCGCGGCTTCTTCATCCAAGCTCACGCCGGACTCCGACTGCTGCACCGCACGCAGCTGATCAGTTAAGCCTTGGCGTGCATCAAGATTGACCTGAATAATGTTGGTGCGATTTCCCACATCGCTGACCAGCGCCCCATAAGCGCCACTCAATGAGGCAGAACCACCTACAATATCCTTACTCTGGAGATCTTGGAGCGCTAAGGCATTACGATTGTCGCCTGCAGCAGCGCTCCCTTGCTGAAATGTTAGAGTCCCTTCTGTAGATACATCAGCTAATACAAATGAGACACCATCAATAGTGATTTCATCGTCCTCAGCCAATACAGCGACTGTACCTGCCGAATCTTGAACGACTCCATTAGCATCTAAGCTTAGCGTTACACCGTTAACAAGGATCGGACCAGTATACCCACTGACAGACAAATTTTTATTTTCATTAAGTTCAATTTGTAGTGATTCCGACGTATTGGCAAGCGCATTCTCATAGCGAACATTGCTCACCTCTAGGTCTCCACTCTGCTCAACTAAGCTACCTGCAGCAATTTTATCTAAGTCTGAAACAATGGCTTCCATTCCACCAGCGGCACGTCGTAGTGGTTGAATTTCAAAGCTATCGCCATTTTGGGCAAGATTAATATCGTTGAAATTGACATCAACACCGGCAAAACTTAGAACATTGTCGCTAAATGACCATTCATCCGCCTCTAGCGCCTCACCGGTATCTTTTCTAATCACTTCAAACTCTTCAGTCGATGCATTAATAACACGCACCGTATAGTCGGTTGCTCGTAATGCGCTAGTATTCGCAGAGTCGATCGTAGCACTGACCTCTGCGGATCCCTTATTATCTGTATTATAGTAAGCGTTAGATTGACCAATACTAAAAAACTCTTGGCCCTGCTCACCGTTCAGGTCAACACCTTTTTGGTGTTGCGCATTAAATTCGAGTGCAATAGAAGCCGCCAACTGCCCTATCTGGTTCTGAGTTTTATCTAATGTCTCAGATCGAAAGCTCATTAAGCCACCTAATGAGCCACCTGTAATTAAACCTTCATCTAGGCTGACAAGGTTGCCATTACCACGAGCCCCTTCACGGTAGCCAACGACGATCCGTTGTGGATCATTCGGTGATGTAACAGCTTCGAGTTTATAGGCAGTATCCCCCGTGACGAGCGGCTGCCCATTAGGAAGAGAAAGATTGTAAGTCTTGCCATCTTGAATATTAAGACGCAAGTTCATCTTTTCATTCAACTCGGAGATCAGCTGGTCGCGCTGATTCAGCAAGCTATTTGGTGCCTCACCAAGCTGTGCACGCGAAAGTGCTATTTCACGGTTAATATTAGCAATCTGGCTTGTGGTGTTATTTATTTGGGTAATTTCGTCTTTAATTTGGCCGTTAACGCCTGATTGTAAATCCTGCAGATATCCATCAAACGAACGGAATTGAGCCGTTAGCGTATCCGCAGTGCCAAGCACGCCCTGCCGGGCGGCAGGATCCGAAGGAGCACTTGCTAAATCCTCAAGAGCGGAAAAGAAATTCTGCATCAAAGGAGAGAGACCTGCTTCACGATCTGCAAGCAAGTTATCGATTTGAGAGATTTGCGTATTGTAGGTCTCTAGGGCTGTTGATTGCGACTTGGCATTGTTCAATTGCGCGGCAACGAACGTATTGAACTGACGCTCAATATCTGCAACGCGGACACCGGCATTGTTCCGGCTTTCATTGAGTACCGTAATCTCTCGATTGTAGCCAGGAGTATAGACGTTACTAATGTTGTTGCTCGTTGTATTGAGGGCATTCTGCGCCGCATTGAGGCCGCTTAAGCCGATCGAAAACATGCTCATGGTTCAATTCCTTAGGCCGATTCTCTACTTATCGGCAGTGCGCAGAAAAACTTGAGTAGTTACCTAGCGAGAATCCGCCAACAGGCTACCCGCAGAACTCAGCGGCCCCATCGTATTCATTACCGATACCAGCTTATCGGCATAGCGCGGGTCGGTGGCATAGCCGCCACGCTGTAACTCACGCGCTGCTTGCTCTGCGTTAGACGCCTGCAAAACACCGGCGTAACGCGGATTGTTGCCAATTAGGTTGGCATAATCGGTAAAGGCATGCTCGAACGAGTCGTAGACACGGAAGGTGTCGACGACCTGCGTACGGCGACCGTTCACGTATTCGTGGGTTACGATGTCGGTGGTCTTACCCTGCCACTGGCTACCTGCCTTGATGCCAAACACGTTATAGCTGTTATGCCCCTGCTGGGTCGCGATTTCATGGCGTCCCCAGCCGGTTTCGAGCGCGGCCTGCGCCAAAATGAGTTCAGCAGGCACGCCCGTGGCTGCGCTCGCCGCTTGGGCAGGCATGGCCAGCGTTTGCATGAAACGCGTGACATGGTCATGCCCAGAGGCTGCTGTACGCGGGGCTTCTACAAGCGAAGCGGAAGCGCTGCTGCTCGCTGGCTGTTGCCGAATGGCATCCAACTCATCGTAAAAACGGCCGCTGCCCGACGCGGGAGCCTGGCCACTATCGGGCTGCAGGGGGTTGTCCAGAACGCGCGGTGTGCCGCGGGGAATGCCAGCAATCAGCGCCTGAAGCTCCTGGTCAGAATTGGAGGCTGGCTGCCCCACCACGCCCTGACGATGCAGTTGTTCCACCAACGCATCGGCCAAGCCGATACCCCGGGAAGCCATAACCTGAGACCACTGCTGATCGAGCATGGACTGATAGAAGGTCGTATCGCGACTCTCCAGCAGCCCCGAGGTCGGCGTGGCATCCCGCATGCTTTTGACCATCATCTGAATGAAGAGCGCTTCGAACTGCTGCGCCGCGCCCTGCACGCCCGCTTCAGGATCAACGCGAGCATTATGCTGTAGCCGCTGAAAACCGCTCATATCCAGCGCGAACTGACTGGTCATATCGCCCATGCTCATCAGATGATCTCCAGCTCAGCACGCAAAGAGCCTGATGCTCTTAACGCTTCCAGAATCGACATTAAATCCTGAGGTGTCGCACCTAATGCATTCAGTGCATTCACCACGTCTGCCAAGTCGGCTCCTTCAACAATTTGCAGGTAGGCTTCCTGCTGCTCAATATTGATATCCGCATCAGGCACTACAACGGTTTCACCCTCCCCGAGTGGGTTAGGCTGGCTAACACCAAATTGGGTATCAATCATAATCGACAGATTACCGTGGGCTACTGCAGCTCTACGCAGGGTAACCGCGCTGTTCATAACCACAGAGCCTGTACGTGCATTGAGCACCACTTTGGCGGGCGCCTCAGCTGGTGTTAGCTGAACATTCTCAACCCGAGCCATAAAATTAACCCGAGCGTTGGCATCCATTGGGCCATCGAGGGCAATGACTCGGCCATTGCGTGCATAGGCAACAGACTGGCCGAACTCATTGTTAATTGCCGTTACCATGCGCTGAACGGTGCCAAAATCAGCGTCGTTCAGCTGCAACTCTAGCATCCCACCGTTGCCACCAAGATTGAGCGGCACTTCACGCTCAACAAGAGCCCCGTTCGGAATGCGGCCAGAGGCCTGCTGGTTAATCTGTACGCTACTACCGCCCGCCTGCGCACCGGCGCCGCCCACTAACATATTGCCCTGGGCAATCGCATAGGTATCGCCATCGGCACCTTTCAGTGGCGTCATCAATAGTGTGCCACCACGCAGGCTACGAGCATTGGCAATCGAAGAAACAACGATGTCAAGACGCTGCCCTGGACGGGAGAATGGCGGCAGATCTGCAGTCACCATCACAGCAGCGACGTTGCGCAGCTGAAGGTTGGTTCCAGGCGGAACGGTCACGCCTAACTGCGACAGCATGTTGGTTAAACTTTGGCTGGTGAACGGCGCTTGGGTGGTTTGGTCACCGCTGCCATCTAACCCCACCACCAAGCCATAACCAACAAGCTGGTTATCACGAACACCAGCAAAGCTCGCTAGCTCACGCACCCGCTCGGCGTGTGCTGGCAGCATCACAAAACAGAGAGCCAACAGGGTCGCGAAGCGCGCGGTTGCTTGAATCCGTTGATACACCTTCCACTGCATAGCCATTTCACCAGGTCTCTGTTGTCGAGCTTGTTGACACGCCTAGAACGGCGACACATTCAGGAAAAAGCGCTGCAGCCACCCCATGTGCTGCGCTTCGTTGATATAGCCATCGCCTACGTACTCGATGCGCGCATCGGCCACTTGAGTCGACGGCACGGTGTTTTGCGCGGTAATCGTGCGAGGATTCACGACACCGGAGAAACGAATGAACTCGGTGCCCTGATTGATCGCGATCTGCTTCTCGCCGCGCACGCGCAGGTTCCCGTTATTCATGACTTCCAATACGGACACGGTGATCGTACCGGTAAACGTATTGTTGGCTTGTGAGCCGCCACCGCCTGCAAAGTCACTGGCACCTTCGATATCGAAACCGTACTCCGCCAGCGTATCCAACACGTCGGGTAGCTGGGCCAGGTTAAGACTTGCACTGCCCGAGCGGTTGGCATTGGACTGAGAGTTCTTGCTAGCACTGACTTCTTCATCCAGCACAATGGTCAGAATGTCTCCTATCGTGCGCGGCCGACGATCTTCAAAAAGCGGCTGATAGCCGCGACGCGCCTGATAAATAGAGCCATTAGGAACAGGTGGCGGACGGTCGATGATAGTGATTTGCTCTTGTTCGCCGACGACAGAGGCACGCGGGATTTGCGCGCACCCTGCGGTCAATAACACCAGCAGTGCTAAGCTCGCCATCACGATGCGGCGTAACTTAAAGTTTGATTTCAGCATAGCGCGACCTGTTAAGAAGCCCTGACGAACTTTGACATTAGAGCTGGCTTAGACGCGCTAGCATTTCATCGCTGGTAGAGATAGCACGACTATTGATCTCATAGGCACGCTGCGTTTGGATCATATTGACCATCTCTTCGACGACGTTCACGTTCGATGTCTCCACATATCCCTGGAACAGTCGTCCGGCACCGTTGTTGCCTGGGATGTCTTGATTAGGTGCGCCTGATGCGCCTGTTTCAAGGTAGAGGTTGCCACCAATACTTTCGAGGCCAGCGGGATTAATAAAGGTGCTGAGTGAGATTTGCCCAACTTCTGTATCCGTTGCAATCCCTGGCTGGCGAACGCTGACGATTCCGTCTTCACCAATAGTGACAGAAAGTGCATTCACAGGAAGGAAAATGGCTGGCTCAATTGGGTAACCGTTTGCTGTCACCATCTGACCATTTTCATTGAGTTGAAAGCTACCATCTCGTGTATAACCCGCCGTACCGTCAGGCAGTAACACCTCAAAGAAACCGTTCCCTTCAATGGCCAAGTCACGAGAATTTTGTGTTTCTTCTAGGCTTCCCTGGGTATGTAAACGCTCAGTAGCAACCGCACGCACACCCGTACCTACTTGCATCCCAGACGGTAGCCGGTCCTGAATATTGTTCTGGGCCCCAGGCTGGCGCATATTTTGGTAGAGCAGGTCTTCGAATACCGGGCGCGAACGTTTAAAGCCATTGGTGCCGACGTTCGCCAAGTTGTTCGAAATAACATCTAGTTTGGTTTGCTGAGACTCCAGCCCGGTCTTGGCAGTCCACAAAGACTTAATCATACATATATTCCTTTGGCTGAGTGGCTGCGATTAGCCCTGAATAGATAAAATACTGTTAGCTCGCTGAGCATTTTCATCCGCCGTACTTAGCATCTTCATCTGCATATCGTAGCGGCGCGCCACGTCAATCATGGAGACCATGGCATCCACGGCGCTGACGTTACTGCCCTCTAGAGCGCCGCTTACCAGACGCGCCTCTTCATCAGCCTGAAGTACGCCTGGCGCACCATCATCGCCAGGAGGCGCCCTAAACAAACCATCCTCACCACGCTCCAGGGCCTGTTCATCCGGTGTAACGAGCTTGATGCGGCCAACGTCCACCATTGCCTCAGGGCCCTCTCCTTGAGGAATGGCACTAATCGTCCCATCTGCCCCAAATGAGATTTGCGCGCCCTGTGGAACAGCAATCGGCCCAGCGTCTCCCATTACAGGGCGGCCTACACTCAACAGAACACCGTCACTATCAAGCTGCAGATCACCGCGACGGGTATAGGTCTCTGTACCATCTTCTGCTAACACCGCCATCCAGGCGTTTCCTTGCATGGCCACATCTAACATACGTCCAGTGCGCTCGATGGGGCCTTGTGAGAAATCAGTACCCGGCGTGGTTGTCACCGCCGCCACCCTTGTTGGCAGGGTGCCCGCGCCTTCAATGGGTACCGAGCGCGCAGCCTGCAACTGAGCACGAAAACCAGCGGTGGACACATTCGATAGGTTATTACTCACTACCGACTGCTGTTCCATCGTGTGTTTAGCGCCACTCATGGCGGTGTATAGCATGCGATCCACAGCATCAACTCCTTAATCAATCATTAAAGATTAATAATGGTCTGCAGGAGCTCGTCCTGAGTGCTGATCGACGTCGAGTTCGCTTGGTAGGCACGCTGCGCTACGATGGTATCGACTAGCTGCTTGGCGAGATCAACGTTGGAGTTTTCCAACACGCCTGACTCAATGGTGCCAAAGACACCGGTGCCCGCCGTACCGATAATGCCAATACCTGAAGCATTAGTTTCACGCCAGGCGTTATCACCAATGGCCTGCAAACCTTCTTTGTTAGCAAAATTCGCCAACACGATTTGCCCGGCGTCGCGGCGCTCCTCGTTGGTATAGATACGAATCACACGCCCCTCACGCGTCACCTCTAGACCGGCCAAACTGCCAGACGTATAGCCATCTTGTGTCAGCGTATTTTGAACGGAATTATTGTTAAACTGTGTTGTCCCCGTAAGCGTGAAGTCATAGCTCAACGCTTCCGCGCCATCCCCAACTAGAAATTCCAGTTCAGCAAAGGCCTTGGTAGCCCCGGGATTATCTATCGCTGTCGCATCGAAAGCATCAGCACGATCACTTCCGTTTGTAGAAGCACTATCTTCGTTAATCGCTGGAGGTATTCCCGGTGACCCAAAGGTCAGAACATACCCTGCATCAGCAACACCAACGACGGTATCTTCGTCCCGGGCACCACTCGCCGCTGTGTCTAAATCACCATAGGTGGCCAATTGACCATTACCATTGAATTTTAACCAAAAGGCGTTATCCATATTGGTCGATGCTGCACCAGAGCCGCCTGTGAACGATAGCTTACCGTCCACGGCCTGAAACGCTTTCCAAGTATTGTCGGCTACCTTCTCATAATAAACCGTTATATTGCGCTCATTACCTAGAGAGTCATAAGCCGTGAAACTGTTGGAGTAATGGTAAGATACATCTATTTCAAGAGGATCGCCTGCAGGATCGTAAGCTCCATCGCCATCTACGGTGAGCAGATTTCCAGTCGAGTCAACGGCCTGAAGTGAAGACTGCTGTAGATTCTGCCCAGGTACGATACTGGCATCTAGATTATAGGTAGCCGCTGCGTTAGCCGTTGCTTTAGCTGGAATATCAGCAGAAGAAATATTGATGGGTGTCGGTGCCCCCCCAGCAATAACAGGCGAAAAAGGATCGTTTGGTTCTGACAGCCCATAGCCCGTCAGTCGTTGCCCGGCCGCATTTACTAAAAAGCCTTGATTATCTTGGCTAAACTGGCCATTGCGCGTATACGCAGCTTCACCACTATTAAGCTGAACACGGTAAAAACCTTCACCCGCTACAGCAAGGTCCAGCGTACGTCCAGTTGCCTCTAAATCGCCAGCCGTAAAGTCTTGACGCACGTTTGCAATCTTGACACCTAAGCCCACTTGGCTATTAGCACCTGCAAACACGTCTGCAAAGATAGCGCCCGAGCTCTTGAAGCCGACGGTTTGCGAGTTCGCAATATTGTTGCCGAGAATCTTCAGGTTTTCTGATTGGGCGTTCAGGCCACTTAATGCTTGAGAAAAGCTCATTTTTTTCTCCTAGAGATGGGAAATTCTATACATCAAAGAATTTGTTTTACGTCATTCAGACTGATTTGCCCATAAATGGCCCCAAGGTCCAACCGAACACCGCCATTGCCATCGTTGGGTGTCACGCTATTAACAATGGCGTAGTTAAGGGCAGTAGACTCAATCACTTCGCCTTCGGCATCCGTTGCTTCTAGCTGAACTGTATAGCGATTACTGGCGACAACGTCACCCTGATCATTTTTTCCATCCCACTGGAAAGACTGCACGCCCTCTTCAACAGACCCCAAGTCGTAGCGACGGATTACCTGGCCGCCTTGACCCAAAATCGTTGCCTGCACATTTGCTGCTGGTTGCGCTAGCTCAATGCCAAAGGGCGTAGAGTAAGGCTGGCCTTCACCATCCTGCTCCAACATGATCTGACGACCAGGCACCATGACGCCTTGGCCAATTAGCCCACTCGCCTGCAGCGCCTGGTTGGCATTCATTTGGCTGGTAATACTTTCCAACGTAGAGTTGAGCTGCTCAATGCCACTGACGGTGTTGATTTGAGCAATCTGCGACGTCATCTCCGCGTTTTCCATCGGCTTCAGAGGGTCTTGATTCTGAAGCTGGGTGATAAGCAGCGTCATAAAACTATTACGTAGCTCTTCTGACTGGCTCTGCTGTAGTTGAACGCCACCACCATTAATATTGGATAACGTTGCTGGGTTAATTGTGTTCATCGTTAGCCCTCACCGAGCGATAGCGTTTGAACCATCATCTGTTTGGTTGTGTTGAAAACCTCGACGTTGGCCTGATAGGAGCGCGATGCCGAAATCATATTGACCATCTCATGGACCGGCTCAACATTCGGCTTAGCAACGTAGCCATCTTCATCAGCCGCTGGGTGGTTCGGCATATACTCCATGCGCAGCGGTGAATCGTTTTCCACAACCTCAGTAACCCGGACGCCGCCGACACCGTAGCGGTTAGACTGTGCCTGGGTTTCAAACATCACCTGCTTTGCGCGGTAGGTTTCACCATCGGGCCCTGCCACGCTATCGGCATTGGCCATGTTGCTTGCCGTTACATTCATACGCTGCGCTTGGGCGCTCATCGCAGAACCGGCAATATCAAACGCTGAAAACATCGACATCGCTTATTTCTCTCCTATTACTAGGTTATTCAGGTTGCATCGCATTTTTCAGGCCCTGAATACGACGGTTCATAATGGTGAGCGCCGCCTGGTAGCGCACAGCGTTATCCGCGAACTGGGTTCGCTCACGGTCCATGTCAACGGTGTTACCATCCAGGCTCGGCTGATCAGGAACACGATAGAGCAGCTCGGTGTTTCCAGCACCACGCCATGCGGGGCCTTCTCCTGCCAAGTGCTGTTCGGAGGTACGCGCTAACGCTAAGCCGCCATTTGGCTGCTGTTGAGACTGTCCGCCTTCAACGGCTTTTTTCAGCTCACTAGCAAAGTCAATGTCGCGCGCCTTATAGTTGGGCGTATCCGCATTGGCAATGTTAGCGGCTAGCACTTGGTGACGTGCTTGGCGCAGGCCCAGCGCCTGCTGGTGGAAGTTAAAGGCAGATTCAAGCTGATCAATCATGCCGATCCTCGCTCGCCGTGAGGCCAAAATAAATCGGAAATTGTTGATGATGAATAATATGCCCCTCTCTTTCACCTTAAAGCATGGAACAGCTACCGTTTACACCAGCATTTCCCATGATGCGTAGGATACTTTTGCATTACACTCCCATGCTGATGTTTACCATCTGATTTTCTATACTGGGCGACTTTACCCATGCGCTATTTGCTGCACATTGTTGCACGCTACTCAGCAGTTAAGACATTGTTGTTACTGCTATGTGTTGGCTTATCCCAACCCTCCTGGGCAGAAACAAGCGATCAGTCACTTGTTGAAAGCGTCCAACAATTTCTCTATCAAGAAGCACAGGCCCTGGGACAAGAGGCAGTCATCAATATCGCACCGCCATCCCCCCATTTACCCACCTGCATACAGCCAACGCCCTTTCTGACTAACCCTAACCAAGCTCCTATTGGGCGTGTTTCTGTAGGCGTTAGGTGTGGAGCTGATGGGCGTCAAGTACGCTACCTTCAGGCAGAAGTGGGTGTCATTGGCAGCTACGTTGTGGCAAGCCAAGATATTGATAGAGACACGTTGGTTACCGCAGCTATGCTCGACCAGCGGGAAGGCAACCTTAGCGATTTATCTAGCCAAACGCTGACCGACCAGGCCGATATTGTCGGCAAAGTAGCTCAGCGGCCTATCCGTAGTGGCAGCACGTTTCAGGCGCATTTCCTGCAAGCACCTAGCCTCGTGGAACGCGGGCAGCGCGTAACAGTCATAGCAGAAGGAGCAGGCTTTCGTGTCTCTCGAGAGGGGGAGGCACTTGCTGATGGGGCACAAGGAGAAACCATTCGTGTGCGTTTTGGTTCTCGTGAAATAATGACGGCGCGGGTGATCGGCCAAGGCACATTAATGGTGGATTTTTAGCCTAAGACCTAAAGTGTTTAGCACCTAGGCCGATAGATAGTCATACAGCGCGCGGCACCCCAACGTTGACGATGAGGCCAACAACGTGAAAATTGATAACCTTAATCCGCTGCTTCGCAATACTCCAGCGCAGCAGCGTGATGACGCACAGAAGGTAAGTGAAGCAAAGCAGCCTGAAACGGGTAATACTACCCGTGAAGCGACTCAGCTCAGCCAATCTAGCATCGATAGCAGCCAGGATATCGACATGGCTAAGGTACAGGAAATTCGTGATGCTATTCGTGAGGGACGGCTCGAAGTGCGTGCCGACCGTATTGCGGATGGTCTAATTGCCAACTTGAAAGATCAGTAAATCTACCTATGAGCCTTTCACGCCTACTCTCCAGTCAGTTGCAACGCCTCGAGGATTTGATTGCTTTACTCTCCAGCGAACAAGAGCAGTTGACTAAAGGCAGTATTGACGGCGATATATTGACTGATATCGCGGGTAAGAAACAGGCGCTTCTAGAAGAACTAGAACGCATGGAGGTATTACGTCGCGGGGTACAGGCAAAACTTGGCTATCCAGAAGGCGGTCCTGGCGCGAAGCTGGCGGCCACAGATGCTGACTGCCTAGCAACCTGGGAAAGCTTGCTAGAAAAAAGTGAGCGAGTTTCACGAATGAATGCATTAACCGGGCAAATGCTCTCATTGCGTATGAAGCATAACCAGGAAATGCTGGACTACATTCGCCAAATTGCAGAAAAAACGCTCTACAAGCCCAACGGGCGCAATAGTGCTCAGCCGGGCCGCATTAATGCCTCTGCTTAACAAGCAACCATAGACAAATACTATACAAAGCGCTTCAATGGGAACAACATCGTTCACCATCGGAGTTTGTTATGCTGCCTCATCTTCCAGAAGGTTTCACCGCCGTTGTGGCAGGTGCAAATGGCGGTATAGGAAGCGCCATACTGCAAAGCCTGCTTTCATCTCCGCAAAGCAGTTGGATGAAGTATCATTTGCCCAGGTGATGCATATTAATGCGGCACCCCCAGCCCTGCTACTCGCTGCTCTAAAGCCTTCTCTACAAGGCAAGCACGCTACCATTATTGCCAGCCTTTCTGCTCGTGTCGGATCTATCACTGACAATGGGTATGGTGGCTGGTATAGCTATCGTGCTAGTAAAGCCGCGCATAATATGCTGTTGAGAACCGCCGCTATTGAGCTTAAGAGGCTTAATAAACAGTCGATTGTTCTCTGCCTCCATCCCGGCACTACGGACACTCCTCTCTCAAAGCCTTTTCAAGCCCGTGTACCTATTGACTGGTAAAAGCAGAGCAAAAAAGCCCCGAGCACAGTATGCACGGGGCTTGAGGCTTGGCGCGCTTATCGAGCGCGCAACAGCGAGTAGGGTGAGGCGTCTCCGCCTCATCCCTCTCACAGAACCGTACATACGGACCACGTATACGGCTCATGCCATTAACTTACCCCGAATTCGGGGACAGTGATGCCGGTTCTGACCCT
>NZ_JBSXNN010000106.1:0-27246 GCF_056857635.1 Vreelandella sp. L-15
GATAGGCACGGTGTGGAAGCGCTGCAAGGCGTTGAGCTAACGTGTACTAATGGCCCGTGAGGCTTGACCCTATAACACCCAAGGGGTCTGGTCGCCGTGATAACGAAAACCGGATACGCAGCAGCAAGCCAAGGCGCTTGCTGACAAGAGACGATCACTTACCTCGTCAACGACGAACTCAGGATGATATGCATTACCCGTTACGCCTGACGGCCATAGCGAGCGTGAACCACCTGATCCCATCCCGAACTCAGCAGTGAAACCGCTTAGCGCCGATCGTAGTGTGGGGTCTCGCCATGCGAGAGTAGCTCATCGTCAGGCACTCATACCGCAAAAACCCCACCCAAACGCCTGGGTTTTTTGTTGCCGCCAAGAAAATTGCCGAAAAGATCAAGTGAAATAAAAACCCAGCCATATGGCTGGGTTTTTGCATTTAAGCACTCAGAGAGCTGGATAATCCATTAACCGGAGAGTGACTCTAGGGCTTCAATGAAGCTATCCATCTCATCGTCGGTGCCGATGGAGATACGCAGGAAGTTGTTGAGTAGATTGGTATTGAAGTGGCGTACCAAAATGCCTCGCTCCCGAAGGCCCGCAAACAGCTGCGCACCGGCAAAGTCAGGGTGCTGAGCCAGCAGGAAGTTGGCTTTTGAGGGCAGTACCTCAAAGCCCAGCCCTTCCAGCCGTTGGCGGGTTCGCTCACGGGTAGTAATGACGTTGTCCCGGCAGGCGTTGAAGTGCTGGGTATCTTTCAGTGCCTCAATACCGACCACACTGGCTAGGCTATCGACCGGATAGGAGTTAAACGAATCTTTTACCCGCTGTAAGCCTTCGATTAGCTCAGGGGAGCCAATCGCGTAGCCTAGACGTAAGCCCGCCAGACTGCGTGACTTGGAAAAGGTACCGGTGACCAGCAGGTTCGGATAACGCTCGACCAGTGCCACCGTGCTCTCTGCGCCAAAATCGACGTAGGCTTCATCGATCAACACCACGCGATCCGCCACACGTTTCAGCAGTGCTTCGATGCTCTCAAGGGAGTGAGCGTGGCCAGTAGGCGCATTGGGGTTGGCAAAAATCACCCCGCTACGTTCGGAATCGTTGGCAAGCGCATCCAGGTCGACTTCCCATTGATTGTTAAGCGGATGCTTGCGCAGTTCCACGCCATACAGGTTGGCATACACCGGGTAGAAGCTGTAAGTAATCGACGGTACATCCAGCGGTGCCCCATGGCAGAAGAACGCCTGGAACGCGAACGCCAGCACTTCGTCAGAACCATTGCCAACAAAGGTTTCTGCTACGCTTACACCATACGTGTCTGCTAAGGTTTCACGCAGGGCCAAGGACGTCGGATCAGGATAGAGACGCAAATGATCAACTGCATAGTTGCGTAGTGCCTCGCTGACACCAGGGGCAGGTGGGTACGGGTTCTCGTTTGTATTGAGTTTGATAACGCGTTCACGGGGCTGCTCGCCTGGCACGTAAGGGGTAAGCTCCCTAACGGCTGGGCTCCAATATTGGCTCATAAGGGTAACCTGATTATCCTAGCGGTAATGGCACCATGGTCGCCTGATGGCCGCTAGAGCGCAAGCATTCCCATGCAGGCTAGGTGAGAACTTACTTCTACGTCAGAGGGGGTGGGCGTCGCACCTTGTAGCGGTTATGCTGTCATAAGCGCGCGAAAGAAATGTATGTCCAACACGATAAGGAGACACCCAATGCAATTCAGGAGTTTGCTAGCCGGTTCGGCTATGTTGGCACTGTTGGCGGGCTGCGCAGCTGGCCCAACGGATCAGCGCGAAGATGCAGGCATGACCGCATCACAGGCTAACTACCAAGGCACTCTGCCTTGCCGTAACTGTGACGGCATTGACCTGGATGTAACGTTGGTGGGAGAAGAGATGAGCGCCCCGGAAGAGCGGACGTTCACGCTGGATGCGACTTACCGTAATCACCCCCAGACACCGCCGGACGAGAACTATGCCGGTAACTGGGAAGTGTTGACCGGTACGCCCTCTGACCCCGATGCGACGGTCTACGAGCTGACGCCGAACGGCGACGGCCAAATCTACTACTTCCAGCGTATCGATGAGCGTACCTTGGAGCTGATCGACCCTGAGCGCCGCCGTTTCGAAAATGGCGAGATGCTGCAGCTACAGCGTCAGTAAGACCTTACGCGACGCTCGAAGGCGGCCACTGGCCGCCTTTTGCATTTCTGAGCACTCTTCTAGCCTTTAGTACGTGACGCAAGAGAAGGAGCAAACAGGCAGTGGCAAAAGCGAAAAGTGCCTTTGTCTGCACCGAATGCGGTGCAGAGTACCGTAAATGGCAGGGCCAGTGTACGAGCTGCCAAGAGTGGAACACGCTAACGGAGGTCAAGCTGGCAAGCGCTCGCCCCGGTAGCGGCACCACTACCGGGCGCGCCGGGTACGCAGGCGATCTATCACGAGATGTAGTCGACCTCAGTAATGTCGATTTAAGCGAGGTGCCAAGGCTGAGCTCCACCTTTGCAGAGTTTGACCGCGTGCTAGGCGGCGGCTTGGTGCCGGGCTCCGCCGTTTTGTTGGGTGGCAACCCAGGGGCTGGTAAATCGACGCTGCTGCTACAAACTGCCTGTAAGCTTGCCCAGCAGCGGCGTATTCTCTACGTCACGGGGGAGGAGTCGCTTTCCCAGGTGGCTATGCGCGCCCACCGCCTGCAGCTACCCACTAACGGGCTGAAGATGCTAGCGGAAACCAGCGTAGAGACCATTCTAGCGGTGGCCGAGCGGGAGAAGCCGGAAATATTGGTCATCGACTCCATTCAGACCATGCACTTGGAAGATATCAGTTCTGCCCCTGGCGGCGTTGCCCAGGTACGCGAATCCGCTGCCGCGCTTACCCGCTTTGCCAAGCAGACTAATACCGTGCTGCTGCTGGTGGGCCACGTCACCAAGGATGGCACCCTTGCGGGTCCCAAAGTGCTAGAGCATATGATTGACGCCTCGCTGCTGCTGGAAGGCGGTGCCGACTCCCGCTTTCGGACGCTGCGTGGGCAGAAGAACCGCTTTGGCGCGGTCAATGAGTTGGGCGTATTCGCCATGCTGGAGCAGGGGCTGAAAGAGGTGAAAAACCCCAGCGCGATATTTCTTTCGCGTCAAGAGGAGCAAGCGCCGGGCAGTCTCGTCATGGTGGTGTGGGAAGGTACGCGACCCATACTGGTAGAAGTACAGGCGTTAGTGGATGAGTCAGCGCTGGGCAATCCCCGCCGTGTGGCTGTGGGGGTCGATCAAAACCGCCTCGCCATGCTATTAGCCGTTCTTAACCGTCACGGCGGACTGTTTACCGGCGATCAGGATGTATTTCTTAACGTGGTGGGCGGTGTCAAAGTGCTGGAAACCAGCGCCGACCTCGCCGTGCTCTTGGCGGTCGTGTCGAGTCTGCAAAACCGCGCTTTACCGAAAGAGCTGGTCGTGTTTGGCGAAGTGGGTTTGTCCGGTGAGATACGCCCGGTACCCAGTGGGCAGGAGCGTATTGCAGAAGCGGCCAAACACGGTTTTCTTCGCGCTATCGTACCGCGTGCCAACGCCCCTAAGCAGGCACCCAAAGGCATGGAAGTGATCCCCGTGGATAAATTGAGCGATGCGCTAGAAGCGCTGTAACTTCGGCTATGCTTATCTAAAAAGGAGAGGGATGATGAGTTCGATTCGATTAACCCAATATAGCCACGGAGCGGGCTGCGGCTGCAAAATCGCCCCGGACGTACTCGATGGCATTCTCGCCAAGGCCGGACCGGCAGCCGGGCATCAGCGGCTGATCGTGGGCAACCAGGGGCGTGAAGACGCCGCCGTATACGATCTCGGCGACGGTCGCAGCATGATTGCCACCACCGACTTTTTCATGCCTATTGTCGATGACCCTTTTGATTTTGGCCGTATTGCCGCGACCAACGCCATTAGCGATGTGTACGCCATGGGTGGCACACCGGTCATGGCACTGGGCATTTTAGGCTGGCCGCTGGATAAACTTGGCCCAGAAATCGCCGGTGATGTGGTGGCGGGTGCCCAGGCCGTTTGCCGTGAACTGGGCATTGCCCTGGCCGGCGGTCACTCCATTGATGCCCCTGAGCCGATGTTTGGTTTAGCAGTGAACGGGCTGGTCGATCTTGAGCACTTAAAACTCAACAGCCAAGCTAAGCCCGGCGACCTGCTGTTTCTCACTAAACCGTTGGGCGTCGGGCTATTAACCACAGCGGAAAAGCGCGGCTTGCTAGAAGCCGGGCATCATGGCCTAGCCCGTGAAACCATGCTCAAACCCAACACCATTGGTATCGCGCTCTCCAAAGTGAAGGGCGTCAACGCCATGACGGATGTTACCGGCTTTGGTTTGGCAGGGCATCTCACCGAAATGTGCAGTGCCAGCGGTGTGATGGCGCAGATTGATTTCCGCCGTCTGCCCCGGTTAGCTGAAGCGGAAGGCTATCGCCGCCAAGGTGCCGTGCCCGGCGGCACCGTACGCAATCGCGACGCCCTGGGTAGCGCGCTGCCCGTCATGGATGAAGCCCACTGGCAGTGGCTCTGCGACCCGCAAACTTCTGGCGGGCTGCTGATTAGCGTAGACCCCGCATGGGAAGATGACGTTGAGCGTATTGGTCGTGAGTACGGCCTAACGTTGGAGCCGTTCGGTACCCTAAAAGCACCCCAGGGAGACGCTAAAATCGAGGTTATTGGATGACCCTGCCGACCACGCCTGCGTCCCTTAAGGTGATTGCGTCAAACACGCCGCTGATTGATGTACGCGCCCCGGTAGAGTTTGCCCAAGGCAGCCTGCCGGGGGCGGTCAACCTACCGCTGATGGTGGATGAAGAGCGCCACCAGGTAGGCATTGCCTACAAGCAGCAGGGCCAGCAAGCCGCCATCGCGCTGGGTGAGCGGCTGGTCAGCGGTGAAATAAAGCAAGCGCGTGTCGCCGCTTGGCAGGCCTACTTAGCCCAGCACCCGGATGCGAGTATCTACTGCTTTCGCGGCGGTCTGCGCTCGCAAATTGCCCAGCAGTGGCTTGTCGATGCAGGGCTTCATCGCCCACGCATTGAAGGCGGCTGGAAAGCGCTACGCCAGCAGCTCTGCCAACGGATTGACGAAGCCGCGCAGCAGCCTATGCTGGTGGTGGCAGGGCTCACCGGCTGCGCTAAGACGAAGCTGATTAACCAACTGCCCAACGGCATTGATTTGGAAGCCTGCGCCAATCATAAAGGTTCTGCTTTTGGGCGGCAGCCCGACGAACCCACCACCCAAATCGATTTTGAGCACGCGCTGGGCCAGCGTTTGATTGGGCAGCCGGGTAAGCTTGTGTTGGAAGATGAGTCCCGACAGATTGGCAATGCCAATCTCCCGCTCGATTTTTGGCATGCCCTACAGCAAGCGCCGCGTATTCGTATCGAAATGCCGCTAGATTGGCGGCTAGATCAGCTACGCCGCGACTATATCGAAGCGCTAGAGCAGGGTTACGCCGCTCGCTTTGGCCCAGAGGAAGGGTGGCAGCGCATGCAGCGTCAACTGGCGAGCGCGTTAGAGCGGCTGGCAAAACGCCTGGGCAATGCCCGGCTACAGCGTTTGCAACGTATGCAGGCCATGGCTTTCCGTGCCCATGCCGCCGGGGATATCCAAGCCCATGAGGCGTGGCTTGCCCCGCTGCTGACCGAATATTACGACCCGCTCTACCGTTACCACTTGGAGAAACAGCAGGGAAACCGGCCCACAGAACTTCATATAGGCGATTGGGAGAGCTGTCTCGCCGCTGCCAAACAGTGGAGTGCTTAGCGGCGGCAGGTGGTGGGGGTTAAGCGCGTTTCAGCCACTGGGTCATGACGCGATCTAACAGCGGTGCCAAGCGCTGAAAGCGCGTGGGGTCTTCCAGTATCTGCTCATCGGTTTGCACAAAGTGCCCGCTGGAAGGGCTTTTCGCCGTGGGCCGCTCGTTGGCGTTCAGCAGCGGTGCTACGCTGGCCTGGGTCGTTTCAAAGTGGCATAGCAGGCCCGCCACGCGGCCTGCGTCCCAGCTAAACCCTTGCAGCGGGGAGGCGGCACTGCCGCCTAATGGTAGCGCGCCATCGGGTAGGCTAAACACCAGGCGGTGCCACATAAAGGCCTCAAACTGCTCGGGTAGGTCGAAGGTGCTTTCCGAGGCTAGAGTGACGGTATGCCAGCCGGTTTCGGGGTAGGTGCCAGGGGCGACGACCGCCTCAAGCGCTTCCGCGATCCATAGCGCCCCTAGACCAATGCCCAGAATAGGTTTTTGGCCGTCCAAGTAGCGATTGATCAGTTTGCGCTCCGCTTTATGCCAAGCGGGCGGTTCGCTCAACAGGGCTTCGGGGCCATCTAGCACGATGAGCGCATCGCACTCCCCAGGGCGAGGCGTGAGTTCGCCCGCGTAGAGGTGAAAAACGGTGTAACTATGGCCCATACTCTCAAGCCAGTCGGTCAGACGGGCGGGACCATGGTCAGGGCCGTGCTGTAGCAGATGAATATGCATGGTAATCTCCTCGCCGGCCGAGCACATCAAACGCCGCGGGGTCGCCCGCTGCGTGGGTGCGACGATAACGCATCGCGTTCATTTCACCAACTCAGTTTCATAGACTCAGTTTCACAAACCTAGTGACTCAGGAATTCAGCATGGTGGCTAAACCCCCAGGATTTTATCAGCGGCTTCAACTGCTGCCGCTGCCCGCCCAGCAAGCCTTTATGGCAGCACTGTGCGAGCGGCTGTTACCCAACTACGCCCTTTATGAGCAAACCAGCGGCCATGGCGATGGGCACACCCTGCGCACTGTGCTGAATCTTGTATGGGAGCGCCTTAGCGTACCCAACGCCAGCATCGACTTTGCCCGCCAAGCGGAAAAGCTGGCCGAATGCGAGCCGCCGGAGGGCGATGAGAGTTTTGGCGCACGTCGGGCGCTGGATGCGGTCGTGTCGATCTCTGCGTTACTCGATACGCTGCAAGGCGAATCCCCCGAAGCCGTGCTGGATGTCAGCCGCACCTCGCGGGCTGGTGTACGGGCGTTCATCGAACTCACCGAAGGGGAAGTGGACGCTCAAGCATTGGCGCTGATCATTCGCGACCATCCGCTGATGGAAGACGAAAACGACTTCCAAGATGCGGTTCTGGAAGCGGTCAGCGGGTCGATCAATAAAACAACACTCAAAGAGATTCGCACGCTTGGGCGCAATAACGGCATTAGTAATTTGGGGCTAACACTGGATGAGGAAGCCGGGGCAGAGTAACTGCCCCAGCCTAAAACGTCGCGCGGCTTATAAACGCATTTCGATGCCGCGTTCGGCCATATAGCGTTTTGCTTCTGGAATGGTGTACTCGCCAAAGTGGAAGATACTCGCGGCCAGTACCGCATCGGCACCGCCTTTCAGCACGCCATCCACCAAATGATCTAAATTGCCGACGCCGCCGGAAGCAATCACCGGCACACTCACCGCCTCAGAAATGGCATGGGTGACACCCAGATCAAAGCCAATCTTAGTGCCGTCACGGTCCATGCTGGTCAGCAGCAGCTCGCCTGCGCCAAACTCGACCATTTCCTTGGCCCACTCCACCGCATCCAGGCCGGTGGGGCGACGGCCGCCGTGGGTGAAAATCTCCCAGCGGTCAGGCTCGCCTTCCTTAGACACTTTTTTAGCGTCAATCGCCACCACAATGCACTGGCTGCCAAAACGCTCGGCGGCTTCACGCACAAATTCGGGGTTCGTCACCGCCGCGGTATTGATTGAGACCTTATCGGCCCCAGCGTTCAGCATGGTGCGGATATCGTCGCAGGTACGAATGCCGCCTCCCACGGTTAAGGGAATAAACACCTCACCCGCAATACGCTCGACCATATCCACCGTGGTGGCGCGGTCTTCGTGGCTCGCGGTGATATCAAGAAAGGTGATTTCATCGGCACCCTGCTGGTTATAGCGCTGAGCGATCTCCACCGGGTCGCCCGCGTCACGAATACCCACAAAGTTAACGCCTTTCACCACGCGCCCGGCATCCACATCCAGGCAGGGGATAATGCGTTTGGCTAAGCTCATTCGCTACCTCCACTCAACTGATCGCTTAAGCGCTGGGCTTCAGCGACATCCAGGCTGCCTTCGTAAATCGCCCGTCCGGTAATTGCGCCCAAAATGCCGCTATCGGCGACATCGCACAGGGCACGAATATCGTCCAGATTGGTTACGCCGCCGGAGGCGATCACCGGTAGGCCGCCTTCGCGGGCCAGTGCGGCGGTGGCTTCCACATTGACACCCTGCATCATGCCGTCGCGGGCAATATCGGTGTACACAATGCTGGAAACACCGTCGTTAGCGAAGCGCTTGGCAAGCTCGGTAGCTTTGACGGTGGAGACTTCTGCCCAGCCATCGGTGGCCACATAGCCATCTTTGGCATCCAGGCCAACAATAATGTGGCCAGGGAAGGCGCGGCACATTTCACCCACAAACTCAGGCTCTTTGACCGCTTTGGTACCGATGATCACGTAAGAAACACCGGCGCTGAGGTAGTGTTCAATCGTCTCTGCCGAGCGGATGCCACCGCCAATTTGAATCGGCAGGTTCGGGTAAGCGCGGGCAATGGCGGTGACCGCCTCACCGTTCACCGGCTTGCCTTCAAAGGCACCGTTCAAATCCACTAGGTGCAAACGGCGCGCGCCTGCTTCTACCCAGCGCGCGGCCATGGCCACCGGGTCGTCGCCGTAGGAGGTCGCATCGTCCATGCGGCCCTGCTTTAAGCGCACACACTGGCCGTCTTTGAGATCGATCGCGGGAATTACCAACATAGTGAAACCTCTCAGGGCGTCCAGGTGACAAAATTTTCCAGCAGGCGCAGGCCCGCACGGGAGCTTTTTTCCGGGTGGAACTGCACGGCAAAGGTGGCATCGCGGCCAATCGCCACGTGAGCGCTCACACTGCCGTACTGGGTGGTGCCGAATACCTGGGCATCGTCGGCGGCATTGACGTAATAGCTGTGCACGAAATAGAAGTGCTCATGATTATCGATGCCTGCCCAGAGCGGGTGGTCGTGGTGTTGATTCACCAGGTTCCAACCCATGTGCGGTACTTTCAAGCGCTGCTCTTGCGCGTCGCGCATATTGGCCGGGAAGCGGTCTACGCTGCCTTGGAAAAACCCCAAACAGTCCACGCCGCCATTCTCTTCGCTGCGCTCCATCAGCATCTGCTGGCCCACGCAAATGCCCAGCAGCGGTTTGGCTTGGCGGGTTAACACGTCATCCACTAGGCCGCGCAGTTCGGTGCGTTCGAGTTCGCCAACGCAGTCACGAATCGCCCCTTGGCCCGGCAGCACTAGACGGGTAGCGCCCAGAATACGCCGTGGGTCGCGGGTGATGATCACATTCTCATGGGTGACGTGCTCAAGCGCTTTAGCCACGGAGTGTAGGTTGCCCATTCCATAATCGATTACCGCAATGGTCATGAAGCGCTCCTTAAGGTCGTGGGCGATAGATTCGTAGGCGAGAGGCGTGCCGTTACGCCGCTAACCGCAACGATCGGCATTATAAGCTGCCTTTGGTAGAGGGCATTTGCCCAGCCATGCGCGGGTCTTCCGCAACGGCCATACGCAGTGCGCGGCCAAAGGCTTTGAAAATGGTTTCGGCCTGATGGTGAGCATTAAAGCCTTTTACGTTGTCGATATGCAGCGTCACTCGAGCATGGTTCACAAAGCCTTGGAAAAATTCCCAGAACAGCTGCGTATCCATACTGCCAATGGTATCGCGGGTGAACTCGACATTCATATAAAGGCCGGGGCGGCCGGAGAAATCAATCACTACCCGAGAGAGCGCCTCATCCAGCGGCACATAAGCGTGGCCGTAGCGGTAGATGCCGCGCTTATCGCCAATGGCCTCGTTGAATGCCTGGCCCAGGGTGATGCCCAAATCTTCAACGGTGTGGTGGTCGTCGATATGCAGGTCGCCTTTGGCATGAATATCGAGATCTACCATCCCATGCCGAGCCACTTGATCCAGCATGTGGTCTAGAAACGGAACGCCAGTTTCACAGTTCAAGCGGCCTTCGCCGTCAAGGTTGACGCTGACCGTAATCTGCGTTTCGTTGGTGTCACGGCTTACCGTGGCAATACGCGCTGACATGTTGCATCTCCTGCGCCGGGGCGCACTCTGAGGAATAATCGGCGGGCAGCAACTGCGGCCAAAACAACCATTATAGAGAATCGGCGCCCCCATCCGCTACAATGCGGGGAATGTCGCCGCTGTTTGCGGCGCTAACATAGCAGCCTAGCTGCGTTGGCAACGAGGATTTCACCATGCCGGTGACACTGCAATATGTCGACCAGGCCCGTTGGGAAGCAGAAGAGCAGGTGCGCATCGACTTAGTGCGCATATATGAAGACGCGCCCCAAGAGCGCATGCCCACTCCCACGGTTTTGCCATTTATCGAACAGCATTTAAAGGAACAGCAATTTTTTGCCTGTGCCCACTTCAATGACCGCCTGTTAGGCGCGGTGGCGGTGCAAGAAGCCGACGACCGCGCCTGGTGGCTGTCTGAGCTATGCGTGCGTAAAACTACGCGTCGTCGCGGTGTCGGCTCACGGCTGATGGCGCTAGTGGGCGAGCAAGCCAAGCAAGATGGCCGCGTACTGCGTATTGCTACCACCACTCTGCCGCTGGCAGACCGAGTACTGCTATCGAAATTAGGCTTTCGACCCGTTGCCGAGACCTCGTCTTCTGCCCCGGACCTGCCGGCGACCAGTGATTTTGTTGAGCTAGACCCACAAGGAAAAGGGTAATGAAACAGCTATTACGTATTTTGCTGGCCGCCATAGGCATTTTAGCCATTGTGGCAGTGGCCGCCGTGGTGTACGTCACCACCTTTTTAGACCCAGAAGACTTCAAACCACGCTTAACCGCTGTGGTAGAGGAGCAAACCGGCCTGAACTTAGCTCTGGAAGGCCCGATTACCTGGTCGTTTTACCCTCGTATTGGTGTCAGCGTTGAGCAGGCGCGCGCCTGGCTGCCTGATCAAGCACAAGATGAAACCGCCTTCGCCGCCATTAACCGTGCTGAAGTGAGCGTTGCCTTTGCTCCGCTGCTGCGCGGAGAGATTGCCGTGGATGGCCTGACGCTGGATGGCATGCGCCTCAATTTGGAGAAGAACGCTGAAGGCGAGGGCAACTGGCAGCCGCTGTTGGAGCGACTCTCTGAGCACAACAACGAATCCGCTGAAACCGTGCTAGCTCCGGCAAGTGCTGGCCCCAATGCCGATGCAGGCAGCCTCTCGGTGGTATTAAGCATCGCCAGCGTCGAAGTAAAAAATGCTGATATTCGTTACCGCGATGAGCAGAATCAAGCGCTCTGGCGGGTTCAGCCGCTGAATATTTCAGGCACCAATGTGAATCCGGTACGCTCCTTCCCGCTAAAAGCCATGTTCACGCTTACTAAGCATGACCGGCTGGATGCCGAAGAGCTTGAGCGCGCGCCAAACATGACCAGCGAGGTAAATCTTGAAACACGCCTGCGGCTTGGCCTAGAAGATGAACAGATCATCTTTGAAAACACCCAGCTAACCACGCATACCCGTCAGGGAGAAGCGAGCGAACCGCAGCAGCTCAGCTTAAAAGCGGCTGAAATTGTTGCCCGTTTAGCTGAGCAACAACTAAGCGTTACCGAAGGCGTGCTGGAAGCTGGGCTGCGCCACCCAGAAAACTGGCAAGGCAGTCTTGCCGTTGCCCTAGCATTTGGCCTGGAAACCGATTTTGCCGCCCAAACCGCGCAGCTTAAAGAGGTTCAGCTCACCGGGCCGGACGGCCTGCGTGTAAGCGGCCACTTGAATGTCGAGCAACTGCTGGACGCGCCGCAGTACAGCGGGCAACTGACCGCCGCGCCGTTTACGCTGCGGCCTTGGATTTCCCGCACGGGTGTGAAGCTCAATACTGCCAGCGAAGCCGCACTTAGCGATGTCGCGCTCACCAGCCCCATCGAAGGCAGCTTGAAGCGTATCTCCCTGCCGCGCCTCTCGCTGGTGGTAGATGACAGCACCTTTACCGGCGATATTGCCGCCGCGCTGGATGGTACCCAGCTCTCCTTCAACCTAGAAGGCGATACGCTCAATCTGGATCACTACCTGCCTGGCCCCGAAACCGCGCAGCAAGCCAGCCGTGGCCTGCTGCGTAAAGCCTTTGCTCAAACCAGCGGAACGCTGCTGCCCCAGGCATGGTTAAGTACGCTCACCCTTCAGGGCGATTTGAGCGTCGACCAACTGCTACTGGCTGGGCTGACTTTTGACGATACTCAGCTGGCGCTGCGCGGTGAAAACGGCAACCACCGCCTCACTGCCTTTGAGTCCCGTTTCTACGAAGGGGAGTTGAGCGCCACCGGCCAGCTGGATGCCACTGGTGATGTACTGGAGTGGCAGCTCTCGCCCAGCATTAGCAATGTGCAGGTAGCACCGTTAATCGAAACCTTCAGCGAAGAAGAGGCCCCGCTGCGCGGACGCTTCAATCTAGACGGCGCGCTGACTACCCAAGGCAACCGCCGCGATGTGCTCACCAGCAACCTCAACGGCGAATTAACCGCGCGGCTCAACGATGGCGCGATTCTACGCACCAACATCTCCCGAGAGATGTGCGAGCTGGTTGCTCAGCTAGAAGGCCAGCAGGTGGAGCGAGAATGGCACCCGGACACCCGCTTTGAGCGTTTTGAAGCCACCTTCCAGGTGCGCAACGGCGTGGTTGAAAGTGACGACTTGCTGATTACGCTACCGGGTATCAACGTGCAAGGGGAGGGCGACTTCAACCTCAATAGCCTCAACTTCACGACTCAAGCGAACGCACGGCTAGTGGATACCGCTGACGCCGCCTGCCAAGTCAACCCACGGCTTCAGCAGCTGTCGCTGCCGGTAAGCTGTGAAGGCCATGTAGGTGACGATAAAGCCCAGTGGTGCCGCTTCGACCGCACCGCCTTCGAAGCATCGGTGGTTGATCTGCTGCGTAACGAAGCCGGGAGCCGGGTAGAAGAAGAGCTAGAAGAGCGGATTGGTGAATCCATCGACCGCATTGATGAGCGCTTAGGCGAAGGCGCAGGCCAAGAGCTGCGTGACGGTATTCGTCGCCTGTTTAACTAACCAAAGACTGCTTAACGCCTAGCCGCGTTAATGCATCACGCACCGCACGCGCCGGCCTTACCGCCGGCGCTGTCGTTCATAGCGAGTGTTTTAAGGAATAACGATGGCCGATATGCCCACGCCGTGCCTACCGGCGGAAGAGTTTCAACACCGGCTGCTCACTTGGTTTAACAAGCATGGCCGCCACGACCTGCCTTGGCAGTCGCCGCGCAGCGCCTACCGGGTTTGGGTGTCTGAAATTATGCTGCAGCAAACCCAAGTGACTACAGTGATTCCCTACTTTGAGCGCTTTATGTCCCGCTTCCCCACGCTGGAAGCCCTGGCCACCGCGCCGCAAGATGACGTATTGCACCACTGGACGGGCCTGGGCTATTACGCCCGTGCCCGCAACCTGCACAAAGCGGCCCAGGTCGCCATGGAAGCGCACGGCGGTGAGCTGCCCACCGACAGCGTAGAAACGCTGATGGTGCTGCCCGGCATTGGTCGCTCCACCGCTGGCGCGATTATCGCCCAAAGCACCGGCCGGCAGGCCGCTATTCTGGATGGCAATGTAAAGCGCTCGCTCACCCGCCTGCACGCGGTGGCAGGCTGGCCGGGCAAACCGGCGGTAGAACGCTCGCTGTGGGCGCTGGCCGAATACTTTACGCCCACCACGCGGCTGGCGGATTACACCCAAGCCATGATGGATTTCGGCGCGACGCTGTGTAAGCGCAGCAACCCCGACTGCTCGATATGCCCGTTTAGTGACGTATGCCGCGCCTACGCCCAAGGCGAGCCGCAGCGCTACCCAGTATCTAAGCCCAAAAAAGCCACTCCCACCCGTGAGACCATTATGCTGATGCTACGCGACCCGCAAGGGCGCGTGTGGCTAGAGCAGCGGCCACCCAGCGGCCTATGGGGCGGTTTATGGAGCCTGCCGCAGTTTGAACGCCACAGCGAACTCAACGACTGGCTGGAAGACAACACCAAAGCCCCCGAGCGTCACGCTGCGCTGCCCAGCTTCACCCATACCTTCAGCCACTTTAAGCTGGTGATTACGCCGCAGCCTGTTACCTGCGAACGAATCAGCGGCGTTCGCGAAAGCGGCGTATGGTATGACGTTAATCATCCACCTGCGCTAGGCTTAGCGGCACCGGTCAAATCGCTGTTAAGCCAGCTGGCACCGTTTACCCTAGATCCAACCCCAGGGCCTTCTTACTAACACCACAGGCTGACAGCCACCTACACACAACGTACTCAATAGGAGCACGCCATGAGCAACACGGTTTTCTGCCGTAAGTACCAACAAGAGCTACCCGCGCTGCCGTTCCCGCCGCTACCGGGTAAGCAGGGCCAAGAAATTCAGGCCACGGTATCTAAAAAAGCGTGGGAAGAGTGGCAGGCGCTGCAAACCCGCCTGATCAATGAGAAGCACCTCAACATGCTGGAGCCAGAAGCACGCGCCTATCTAATGGATCAGATGCAGCGCTTCCTAGATAACGAAACCACCGACCAAGCAGAAGGGTACGTGCCGCCCAGCCAGGCATAAACCTAGAAACGCAGCGCAAAGCCACGAATGGCGTGGCCTTTGCCGTTTTTGGTTTAACGCCTGATGTGCCCTAAGCACGTGACTAGAAAGAAAGTTTCACAAAGGTGTTGACGAAAAGAGGAGCTTTTGGTTTAATACGCACCGTTGGCAAGGGCCAGATAGCTCAGTTGGTAGAGCAGGGGATTGAAAATCCCCGTGTCGGCGGTTCGATTCCGTCTCTGGCCACCACAACGTTGGGGTATCGCCAAGTGGTAAGGCACCGGTTTTTGGTATCGGCATTCCCAGGTTCGAATCCTGGTACCCCAGCCATTGCCAACAAGATTTCTTGTTGATTGGCTAGTCTAACGGCAACCCAATCAAGTTCTCAAGAAAATGCGAAGCGCCGACATAGCTCAGTTGGTAGAGCAACTGACTTGTAATCAGTAGGTCCCGGGTTCGACTCCTGGTGTCGGCACCACTGAAAAAGTGGTTAAAAGTAAAATGTTAGAGATTTAAAAAGGCTACCTTCAACGTTGGCCTTTTTTGTTTCATTCCCCACATTCCGTATCTGCGTGCCGTTTCTCTCAAGGCCAATTCTGCCTGTTCTTGTCAGATTTGCAAATCGTATCTGAGTAGTCGAAATGGCCTTATTTGTTGGTGGCCTTCGGCAGATTCTACAAAACTCTTCATCCTCTGTCTGTTATGGCGATCTCTCTTAGGATTAAAGAGTGATTGTGTTCTTGCGATCCCGCTTACAACTGATTTTTCTCACTGTCTGGTCGTCACAGTGGTGCAAGCATGGAAAACATGAATGCACCTTCATGCAGCATAAATTCTTCTGTATGCATCAAAAAGAGGCGCAACACCTACATTAATCGTGTTTAAAAGCCGCTATTGTGGTGCTTTGCTTAATTGGCACGCTTGTTGCTTTATCTTATTTATAGTTGTTTAGTGATAACGGCCTTCGGCTTAAGAATAGCGTCAACGTATTGACAAAGTCGTTTAGGGGTCACAATCTAAGTTTAGCAATTGACATGTTGTGCGTCGGCATACACCGAAAGTGCACAGAGCAATAGGGCTCCCATCGTTACCGTCAGGTAGCGTTGTGAGCCCTTTTTTTATGTCTGGAAATAGGACGGTCAGTCAATGAACAGTCGTATCCCGGTTGGCATACTCTTCTCCACCCAAGGCCCCTACGCCACCGTTGGTCGCTCAATGCGTGATGGGGCGATGCTGGCGCTGGAAGAGGTCAATCAGGACAAACGATATCCCTTTGAGCTTGTGCCCATCGAGTGCGAGCCAGCCGGTGACACCGCTGCCTACAGCACACACGTGAGGAGCTTGCTACGCCATGAAGGCGTAAAGCACGTGATTGGTTGCTATACATCTTCCAGCCGCAAAGAAGTTATCCCGATTTTTGAAAAATACGATGGCTTGCTGTGGTATCCGTCTCACTACGAAGGTTTTGAGACCAATAATAACGTTATTTATACAGGCGCTGTTCAGAACCAGCATGTTTTACCGCTGATGAACCATGTGCTTGCCCATATCACTCGCGATGTTTACTTCGTGGGCTCTAACTATGTCTGGGCCTGGGAAAATGGCCGCATTATCAGAGAGCTGACCAAGGCGCATGGCGGGAAGATGATCGCTGAGCGTTACCTGCAGGTCGGTGACCTGGATGTGGCGCGTATCATCGAAGAGATTCACGAAAAACGGCCTGCCTTCATTATGAACATGCTGATCGGGGAGTCTAGCTATGCGTTCTACCGCGCGTTGGCCAAGGCGCGTGATGAGAACGCAGCCCTTCAAAAAACGGTGGTAGGCAGCTGCACGCTTTGCGAACCGGAACTTGCTCAAATTGGTCCGCAGGCGTGTGCTGGGCATCTCGCATCCAGCGTTTACTTCTCCACTATTGAGACAGAAGTTAACAAGAAGTTTGTCACTAGCTACCGCCAACGCTACGGCCATGATGCCCTACCTAGTGCAGATGCAGAGGCTTCCTACAACACCGTCCACTTACTTGCCCTTGCCTTGGCTGGCGCCGATTCCGTTGACATCGACCGGGTGAAAAAAGCGCTGCACGGAACGTCCTTCCAAGCGCCTCAGGGAAAGATCCATGTCGATCCTGAGAGCAATCACAGTTATTTAACCGTCCGGTTAGGAATCTCCCGCGAAGACGCGACGTTTCAGGTGATTTCAGAAGCAAACGCCCCCGTTCGCCCGGATCCTTATCTCGTTTGGGCTGAAGCATGTGGTGAAAGCTCTGCTCAGACGGAAACGCCCATTGCTCAAAACAATATTGGCTTGAGGATCGTGCGATGACTGCTACCACACGACGCAATTTCAGGGGCCATCGTGCATTGATTGTGTGTGCCGCCGAAAGAGATCGAGAGGTGCTGACTCAGTTCCTTGTGGAGCTTGGCGTCACTCCAGTCGTTCATGAAAACCAGGATGAGGCTGGGTCTGATAGGCCGTTTGACCTGGTGTTCTTCGACGATGAGTTGGGACGTCAGTTTGGCGACATCACACACATGATAGATCGCGTACAGGGGCCGGCGATTGCACTTATCGGTTCAGATGCCCCTAGCTCGGTTAATTGGTTCATCGAGCGACAAGTGTCTGGCTATCTCACCAAACCGCTACGAAAGGCCGGCATTCTCGCGTGCCTTATTATTGCTTACCAAACGTTTAATCAGTGCTATGAGACGGAGCAAAAACTTCACCGTTTGGAACAGCAGGTTCGTGCGCGCCAAGTCGTATGCACGGCGGCGATCAAGCTTATTGAAGATATGGGGATTTCGGTCAATGACGCCTTTGCCCTGTTGCGTTCGGCGAGCATGAACCGACGCCTTTCTCTTGAGGATTTCGCGGCAATGATCGTCTCGGGTGAGATCGCTGTGGCGGCATTAAAGGAGGATGCCGACACCATCCATCGTCTTAGGGAATCCCGGTTGAACCGTTATTCATAGCTGATTCACTGAGGTTAATCGAAGCGGAATATGTCGGACAGGCTTCAAGAGCAAAAGGTCGTCTCTCATTTTATGAAGAGGCGACAAGGGAGTTGTGTTGCTGCAGGACGGCGAGGAAGAAAAAAGTAAAACTTACTCAGGGGTATACAAATGAAATACTCAACAATTCAGAGAACGGCAACCTTATCAACGTTGTTAGCGGGCTCATTAGTCACTACCGCTTCAGCGAATGATCCTATCCAGATCGGTGTGCTTGAAGATCAGTCTGGCAACTTTGCAGCGGTGACGCAGGCTAAGGTGAATGCCATTGAGTTAGCGGCTGAGGAAATAAATGAGGCGGGCGGTATCGCTGGTCGCGAGGTGGAACTTGTTATTTACGATACTCAGTCTGATGATCGTCGTTACCAGGAGTTGATGCGGCGGGTTCTCCAGCGTGATCAGGTGGATACCGTCTTTGCGGGTTTTGCTTCGTCATCACGAGAAGCGTATCGACCGATTGTAAACCAATTTGATGGGTTGGCTTTTTATAACAATCAGTATGAAGGCGGCGTGTGTGACGCCAACATGATTGTCACTGGGGCAGTCCCTGAACAGCAGTTCTCGACGCTGATTCCCTGGATGATGGAAAAGTACGGACCTAACGTCTATACGATCGCTGCAGACTACAACTTTGGTCAGATTTCGGCGGAATGGGTGCGGCAGATTGTAGAAGAGGAAGGTGGTGAAATCGTGGGTGAGGAGTTCATCCCTCTGGATGTTTCCCAGTTCTCGCAAACCATCCAAAATATCCAGGGTGAGTCCCCGGACTTCGTCGTCACACTGCTGGTCGGTTCCAATCAGGCGTCTTATTACGAGCAGGCAGCATCTGCCGACCTGGGGCTTCCCATGGCCTCATCAGTAAATGTTGGGCAGGGCTACGAGCATAAGCGCTTTGCGCCGCCAAGCCTTGAAAACATGTTCGTGACGACGAACTTTATCGAAGAAGTCGATACCCCTGAAGCGAATGCGTTCGTTGAGAAGTTCTATGAGCGCTTCCCCGATACGCCCTATGTGAATCAAGAAGCTGCGAACTCTTATATCGCGATGTACCTTTATAAGCAGATGGTCGAGCGTGCCGACGGTTCGACCGACAAAGAAGATCTTCGCGACGTCATCGCCGAGGGCGATGTCTGCTTCGACGGCCCTTCGGGCAGGGTGTGTCTCGATCCCAAGAGCCAGCACATGTCTCACAATATCTTTCTGGCGCAAGTGGATGCGAACCACGAGATATCTTTCCCCGAAACTTGGGAAAATATCGAGCCTTACTGGCTGGGTGAAAGCGGCTGCGACCTGACCCAGAACGACCCAAGTGCTCAGTACACTCCTTCTAGCCCTCCAAACGAGTAAATATCACGCATCGTACCGGCAGGGTGATGAGATTCACCCTGCCTGGTCTGTGAGTTTCCATTAAGCGTGAAATCTCGCGGGTGTTTCCTGCCTAGGAGCTGGATATGGAATATATACATTTAGCGTTTACAGCGTTCTATCAGTTTGGGGATGCTTTTGCCTTCTTGGTGCTATCCGCCATGGGGTTGGCGGTGATTTTCGGGATGATGGGCATCATCAACCTAGCTCACGGCGAATTTATCATGTGCGGTGCCTACGTAACGGTGGCAACGGCACGCCTAGGGGTCCCACTGCCTATCGCGATGCTATGTGGCAGCCTTGCCGCCGGGATTCTTGGCATTGTGCTTGAACGCACAATTATTCATCGCCTCTATCACCGCCCGTTGGACTCCATTGTTGCTACATGGGGGATTAGTTTGATCCTTACCCAGGGCACGCTGATCGTGCTTGGATCCAGTATGGCGGGTATCAGCACGCCGCTCGGCAGTTTTTCGGTGGGTGGCTACAGCTACTCTACCTATCGAATGGTGCTGCTAGGTGTCGCAGTGCTACTGCTTATTGGCTTGTATGTGCTGTTTCATCATACGACATTTGGTATCCACTCACGGGCAACAATTCAAGCACCGCACATGGCGAAAGCCGCGGGAATCGACACCGGGCGTATGTACTCCCTTACTTTTGGTCTCGGTGCGGCCCTGGCGGGCTTAGCCGGAGCGCTTTATGCTCCCACGATCTCCATCGTCCCGACGCTGGGCGCCAACTTTCTGGTTGAAAGCTTCGTGACGGTGGTTGTTGGTGGGGCTGATGTGTTCTTGGGCACGGCGCCAGCGGCAGCCACGCTCGCGGTTATCAAGGCTTTTTTGACTGGGTGGCAAGGGCAGCTTATGGGCCAAGTGGGGTTGTTAATCACTGTGATGGTGGTCATCCGTATTCTCCCACAAGGCCTGTCTGGCTGGTTACTCAAGGGGCGTACATAAATGGGTATGTTGCAACGAGAAGGATTGAAGGCGTCGACTCCGAACGGTCGAATGCCCGGCTGGATGCGTCTTTTCAATGGCCCGCAAACGCTGGGGCGTGGCCCACTGTTTTGGATTGTTTTTGTCTTAACGATTGGGGCGGCAATTGTATATCCCGCTTTCACTGATGCCTGGAGTATAGGTAATACGGCCTACTTCTTTTGCTGGGTGTTTATGGCACTTGGGCTGTCGCTCATCTGGGGATACGCCGGGTCGCTCAGTTTCGGTCAAACTGCTTTCTTCGGGCTTGCCGGGTACACGTATGGTGTCGTCACTATCAACTTTGGCGCAGCTTACGGTATGACCATCCTCGGCGTGCTTCTAGGCGTTGGGATGTCCTGCTTGGGAGCGGCGGTACTTGGTTACATTCTTTTTTATGGACGCATTAGCGGTGTCTTCCTCGGTATTGTCACGCTGTCGACCACGCTAGTTTTCGCCACCTTCATGGCACAGACGGCTGGGTCTCAGTGGGCGATCGGTGATGCCCGGCTGGGTGGCGATAATGGCATGACCGGTATGCCGCCGCTGACAATCCCCTGGGCTGGGGGCGATGTCGCGCTGTATTCGGGCGTGCCACTTTATTACCTCCTTTTGGCCATGCTGGTGATTTGCTATCTGGGCTTGCGGGTTCTCGTCAATTCGAGATTCGGCAATGTGCTAGTCGCAATTCGTGAGAATCCACACCGCGCTGAAATGCTTGGCTACGACATACGCCGCTATCAGTTAATTGCCTTTGTTATTGGCAGCGGCTTAGCGGGTCTATCAGGTGTGCTCTATACCGCTTGGGGGCAGTACATCAGCCCATCCAATATGGATTTAGCGGCCGCCGCATTACCTATTATTTGGGTGGCAGTGGGCGGGCGTAAAGACCTCACCGCAACGCTGGTGGGCACATTGGTAGTGCTTGGCATCTTCCAGAACCTAACTATTTACGGCAGCTACTACGCCTTTGTCATTATGGGATTGCTGTTGGTCGTCGTTGTGGTCTTTTTGCCGGAAGGGTTGATCCCAGGGCTGGTCAAGTTCTTTGGTCGCCTTCGTAAGCGTAAGGAGGGCATGTCGTGACCATATTGCGAACTGAGAAATTATATAAGCATTTCGACGGCGTAAAAGTTGCTCAGGATGTGAACTTCTCAATGGAGCATGGTGAGATTCGATGCCTGATTGGTCCGAATGGCGCTGGGAAGAGCACGTTTTTCAAGCTTGTACTCGGTGAGCATCAACCAAGCTCAGGTGAGATCTACTTTTCAGATCAAAAAATTACCAAGCTTCGTTCCTTCGAGCGCGTGAAGCAGGGAATTGCCGTCAAGTTCCAGGTGCCGGGTATCTTCTCCGAACTCTCCGTTTGGCAAAACATGCAAATCGCGGTTCAGAACCACCTGCATGGTGATTCCATGACATCGGCTATCGATAAAGCTCTCGCCTTTGTAAGGCTTACCGATAAAGCCGGAGAACTTGCTGGTGAACTCTCACACGGGGAACAGCAGTGGCTTGAGATCGGTATGGCGGTGAGCACGGAGCCGCGTTTACTACTTCTTGATGAACCGACAGCTGGCATGACTCCAGAAGAAACGGCGCGCACGGGCGAGATGATCCAGGAGCTCAATCGCAAAGGTATGTCGATCTTAGCGGTTGAACACGACATGGAATTTGTGCGCCAGATTGCCCACAAGGTCACTGTACTGAACTTCGGTGAAATCTTTGCGGAAGGCACGATCAACGAGATTGAGGCTAACGAAGAGGTTGCACGTATTTATCTGGGGACAGCCGATGACGACGAATAGTACAAACCTGTTGAGCGTGGAGGGCGTCATTTCTGGCTACGGTACCACCTCAGTGCTGCAAGAGGTTAGCTTGAGTGTTGGTCGTGGTGAGGTGGTAGCCGTTATCGGTCGAAATGGCGTCGGCAAGACGACATTAATGAAAACGCTGATTGGTCTTATCAAGAATCGACAAGGCATTATCCGTTTCGATGGTAAGGATATTAGCGCGCTCGAATCTCACGAACGTGCGCGTTTGGGCATTGGTTATATCCCGCAAGGTCGTGAGGTCTTCTCGCGCATGACCGTCTGGGAAAATCTCAAGGTCGGCGAAATGCTCCAACAGCCTGGCGAGGGTGTTGACTATGAGCGGGTTTATGAATTCTTCCCCATCTTGAAAGAGCGGGCTAATCAACGAGCGGGCACCTTCAGCGGCGGGCAGCAGCAACAGCTTGCGATCGGCCGTGCCATGGTGGGCAAGCCGAAGCTTATGCTACTCGACGAACCCTCGGAAGGTATTCAGCCCAACATCGTAAAGGACATTTCACGCAACATTCTCAAGCTCAATCGCGAGCTGGGCGTAACCATTCTCCTCGTAGAGCAGAACCTGGACATGATCATGACCATGGCGCAACGCTGCTACGTCATGGATAAGGGGAAAATTACCCATGAACTTGCGAAGGAGCAACTCCGTGATCGTGACGCCATGCGTCGAATTCTGGCTGTATAAGCAGGATGGGATGCCCATCAACACTATTTAACCATGACTCAAGCTCCCGTCTGCAGTGGCTGGAGCGATGACTGAAAGCACCTAAAAAGGAGTAGAACAATGAATTGGTTTGATCAATCCATCATGGCGCGCCGCGCCGTCGCCAAAGGTAAGCCGGGTACTACACACCAACTAACTGAGGCGGCTCAAGGTCAGTATCACTATACGCTTGGACCTAACCCCAAGCCCGTTCTGCACATCCAGCCAGGCGATATCGTTAGTGCTGAAACCCATGATGCTTTCGAAGGAAAACTTCGCTCGGAAAGCGACAAGCCCAGCGAACTGCTTAATTTACCTTATCTCAATCCGCAGAACGGACCGATCTACGTAGAGGGGGCGGAGAAGGGCGATTGCTTGGCGGTTTATATCCGAGACATGAAACCTCGTGGCCCCCAGCCCTGCGGTACAACAGCACTGATTACCGAATTTGGTGGACTAGTGGCTACCGGTGATACTGCGCTACTCAACGCACCGCTACCGGAGCGGGTAAAGAAAGTGGAGGTTGACGCGGAAACCGGCGTGAAGTGGAGCGATAAAATAACCCTTCCTTACCAGCCTTTTATTGGCACCATTGGGGTGTCACCAGAGATTGAGTCGATTAGCTCGCTGGTTCCCGATTATTACGGCGGCAATATGGACTTACCTGATGTAGCACCGGGTGCGGTGATCTATCTGCCGGTGCATACCAAAGGTGCATATCTTTATCTAGGTGACTGCCATGCGGCGCAGGGTGATGGTGAGTTGTGCGGCGTGGCGATCGAGCATCCTACCGTGACCACCGTTCAGGTCGACTTGATTAAAGATTGGACGTTCAAATGGCCGCGTCTGGAAAATGAACAGTTCTATATGACCATTGGTTCAGCGCGTCCCATGGAAGATGCCACCCGGATTGCATACAGAGAGCTGGTACGCTGGCTAGCGGCAGAGTTTGATTTCGATGAAATAGATGCTTACATGCTTCTTACCCAGGCAGGACGAGTGCGGCTGGGTAATATGGTGGATCCAAAATATACATTAGGCGCTTCCATCCTCAAGTCCATCGTTGGGCAAGCACGCTAGCGAGCCGGGAGGACAATATGAAATACCTTGCCGCCACCGTGCAGTTTGAGCCTGAAATGTTTGCTAAAGAGCGAAATATTGATGCTCTAAAGCGGTTAGTGGAAGAGGCGGCTGCGTCTGGTGCGCGGCTGATCATAACGCCGGAGATGGGTCTTACCGGCTATTGCTGGTATGACAGAGAGGAGGTTGCACCCTACGTCGAACAAGTGCCAGGGCCCTCAACCCAAAGCTTTGCCGCTCTGGCGGCGAAGCTTGACTGCTATATCGTTATCGGGCTGCCAGAAGTTGATGTTGGCAATGGGCTTTACTACAACACGGCTGTTTTAGTTGGCCCTGAGGGCTATTTAGGAAAACATCGTAAAAGCCATCCTTATATCGCCGAGCCAAAGTGGGCAGCTTCAGGCGACACTGGCCATCAAGTGTTCGAGACGTCACTGGGCCGTATCGCGCTGCTCATCTGCATGGACATTCATTTTCTTGAAACTGCACGGTTGGTCGCGCTGCAGGGTGCCGAGGTCATTTGCCATCTGAGTAATTGGCTGGCTGAGCGAGCGCCAGCACCCTATTGGATCAGTCGTGCCAAAGAAAACGGCTGCTATCTTATTGAGAGCAATCGCTGGGGGGGGGAGCGCGGCGTTCAATTCAGTGGCGGTAGCTGCGTGATTGAGCCAGATGGACATATCCAGGCTAGCCGCGATGACGGTGATGGCATCGTGCTTGGTGAGATTGATACTGAACGAGTAACGGGACCGTTGACCAGTGAGCGTCGCCCAGACCTTTATCATGAGCTACTTCATCAAACACACGCTTGGAACCCGCTAGACTTTTTCAGGCTTTATGGCCATCAGCCACTGCCCAATGGAAAAGCAAGCACCATCGCCGTTGCTCAATTTTCACCATCGAATAATCTCGACGATAACCTTTCCAAATGTACTGATTTGATTGCCCAAGCAGAGGGTGCCGAGCTTATTGTTTTTCCTGAGCTGGCGCTTACCGGGTTAGACACTGGCGGTATCAATCCCATCTCACAGCGTCACAGTGTTTTCGACACACTGCGTGGGCTCGCTGAGGAGTGTCAACAGTACTATGTAGTAGGTTTCGCCGAACAGTCGGAGGAACATCTCTATAATGCTGCCGCTCTGGTAGGGGCGCAGGGCGTTATGGCGGTTTATCGTAAGATTCACTTAAACGAGGCAGACCGACAATGGGCGACGCCTGGCGAGCGCTGGGTAAGCTTCGATCTGCCGCTAGGGCGGCTAGGCTTATTGATTGGCCACGATGCTGATTTTCCCGAAGCGGGACGCATCCTGGCGCTGCGGGGATGCGATGTCATCGCTTGTCCTGCTGCCTTGCCAGGGCCATTTCACTGTGCCCATCCTGGTACTGAGATTCGTCAGCCGTCACCTATTCCCACCGGCCCAGACGACCACCATTGGCACCATTATCGTATACGCGGTGGCGAGAACAACTGCTATTTCGCTTTCGCCAACGTGCATATGCCCGACGCTGGATTACCGGGGCTAAGCGGTATATTCGGCCCGGATACGTTTCTTTTTCCTCGCCAAGAAGCATTGTTAACTAGCGCCACTGGCTGCGTTCAGCTTGCTATCGACACGAGCAACCTGGATTCGGCTTACCCAAACAGCGCTGTACGCCGAAAGGACTTGGTGGTGATGCGCCTGCCACACCACTATCCGAAACTGTTGGAGCGATAGCTTGTATTTCCCTCGCTAAATGCCTTTTAAGGCAATCGTCCGTGTATAGGAGTAGTTGACTATGAGTGTGAAGCGACCCGGCATTGATACGTTGGCAGCCATTTCCGATTATTACGGCTTTGACCTTTCCTTTGACGAACTGGGTGAGTTCCAGTCCGCCGTTGCTGGCTCAATGGCCATTTATGATCGCCTGGATGAACTGGCGGATGAATCATTACCAGTAAACTACCCGCGAGCAGATATGGGTTATCGCCCCGTCGGTGACGATAACCCACTCAATGGCTGGGCTTGGAAGTGTTCGGTGCCCGGGGCAGAAGAAGGGCCACTTGCGGGCCGAACGGTAGCGCTAAAGGATAACATCGCTCTGGCAGGCATCCCGATGATGAATGGTTCGCCGATCATGGAAGGTTTTGTGCCCCGGGAGGATGCCACAGTGGTCACCCGGCTTCTCGACGCTGGCGCGCACATCATCGGCAAGACAGCCGTTCCTGCGTTCTGTTTTGACGGTGGAGGCTGTACCGGCTATCCCGAACCCCAGCCGGTTAATCCCCATGACCGTGAGCGTCTAGCTGGCGCTTCTTCCAACGGCAGCGCCGTGGTGGTGACCAACGGAGAAGTCGATATGGCGCTGGGAGGTGATCAGGGTGGCTCTATTCGACTACCCGCCTCATGGAGCGGTTGCTACGGGATCAAAGGAACGCATGGCCTAGTGCCTTATACAGGTATTTTTCCCATTGAGCTTACTCTTGATCACGTAGGCCCTATGGCGCGCACCGCCGAAGATTGCGCCCGTATGTTGGAGGTACTTGCTGGCTCGGATGGGTTAGATCCACGCCAATACGTCGTGCGTACCGCGAAATACACCGAATCGCTAAGTGAAGATCTCACTGGCATACGCATTGGCATCTTACGTGAAGGGTTTGGCATTGCCGGGGTCAGTGAATCTGACGTGGACGCCGCCGTAAAAGAAGCCATCAGCGTGCTGGAAAAAGTGGGCGCTCGTGCCACGGAGGTATCGGTACCCATGCATAACGACGGGCTAGCGCTGTGGAGTGCGATTGCCTTTGAGGGCGCCACCGAACTCATGGTCAGGGGCGATGGTTACGGCACAAACTGGCGGGGGCATTACAGCACACAGCTCATGGACTTTTATGGCCGGGCTCGCCGCGCTCGCGGTCATGACTTTAGCGACACAGTAAAGATGACGGTCCTCGCCGGGCACTACATGTCCGAACAGTACAATCGCCACTACTATGCTAAAGCCCAAAATATCGGAAGGCGTCTCGCGCGCGATTATGACAACGCTCTGCAGGAATATGACTTGTTAATCATGCCTACCACCGCCATGAAAGCGGTAAAGAGACCGGCTGATAAAAGTCTCAATAGCACACTTGCTGGTGCGCTTAGCAACCTGCACAACACGGCCCCGTTTGATGTCAGTGGTCATCCGGCCATGAGCGTCCCGGTCGGTTTTTCGGAGGGCTTGCCCGTAGGTATGCAATTAGTGGGTAGACGCTGGGATGAAGCGACCGTGCTTAAAGTCGCCCATGCTTACCAAGTCGCCATCGGCTAGCCTGGATTTCTCATAGCACCTCAGCCAGTACCGCACTCAGGCTCTAACACCGCTAAACACCTATTGGCTCGACTTACATCGGCTACTTTTTAACCACTTTTCGTCGTTCAGACACACCTCCCCCTTCCCCCCATTGCGTCGGGCCGGGGGCGCCCGAGCAGTCAGTTCGGCACCAACCGCCTGACGAGATCGGATAGCGCCATTTTATAGGGGTAGCTGTCACTCATGAGTACGCGGATTCGACGCGTATTGCGGATGATGACCGCGCCTACTTTGATGAGCTTGAGCCTCAGGTTGCTCGGACTCATGCGCGCGAAGGGCGTGTGCTTCAGGTAAGTCCGTAACCGCTCGAACAGTGTATAAACGAAGCCCGAC
>NZ_JBSXNN010000107.1:0-10902 GCF_056857635.1 Vreelandella sp. L-15
GTCGAGGAGGATGCTGACGGTCATCCTTACTTTGATGCCATCGACTCTGCCAACTTCGGGCGTATTGCTGACGATGATGTGGTGACGCACTTTGCCGAAGTGAAGGCTCCGGCCATCCCTGCCAATTGATCGAGGAAAACACCTGCTGAAGCTCTCAAAGAACTACTATTTTCAGCATCATAAGCCAGTGTTGCGACGGCCCCTTGAACCTAAGCAGTACGCGCCGCATGACTATCGATCCACGCTGGACCGGCACGAGTTCCGGGCCTCGATGAGCCGGAAAGGGAACTGCTGGGACAATGCCGTCATGGAGCGCTTCTTCGGCTCACTGAAAAGCGAGTGGCTGGCTGGCCAGCGATACGGAAGCCGACAGGCCGCGCGGCGGGACGTGATCGAATACATCGAGATGGAGTACAACAGCTGCCGACTCCACTCGACCCTGGGCTACCAAACGCCAAGGGAAGTCGAATTGGCGGCTGCAGCTTGAAAATGTGTCCGCTCTGACTTGACCAGAACAGTGGCCGGAAGGATGCGCTGGAGTGGGCGTTCAGCCAAGGCTGGTTCCGCCCTGGGGATCTCGAGGCGCTCGCGAGGGTGGAGGATGCCCGACTCACCGAGCGTAACCTCTAGCAGAGGGAGAAGCCATGAACTTGCCAGACCTGCATCTTGAGTTAAGCTCAAGTCTGGTGTATGGGAGGAGGTAGGAAAGGTAGGCCCGACGATGGTCAGGGGGTTTCGCCGAAGGTCTTTCGCCAGTCGCGGGGGCTGACCCGATGCCGCTGCCTGAAATGTTGCCGAAACGATGTCGCCGTGTGGAAACCGACCCTTTCCGCAATGGCCTCTACCGACAAGGAGGTGGTTTCCAACAGCTCGCGTCCACGCCGCAGCCGCTCGCTCACCAGCCACTCCACCACCGTCATGCCGGTGGCTTTGTGGAAGTGGCGCGTGAAGGTCCGCCGACTCATGGCGGTACGGGTGGCAAGCGCATCGATGGTGTGCGACTCCGCCAGGTGTTCTCGCAGGTAGTCGAGCAGGCGGTTGATGTGGGCGTCCTGGGTAGAGGTAGCAACCGGCTGCTCGATGAACTGCGCTTGCCCACCCTCTCGATGCGGTGGGACCACCATGGCCCGGGCCACCTTGTTGGCAATTTGCGCGCCGTAATATTCACGCACCAGGAACAAGCAACAATCCAGGCCGGCCGCGGTACCGGCAGACGTCACCAGACGATCCTCCTCCACGTAGAGCGCATTGGTATCCAGCTTGACTCTGGGAAAGCGGCCGATGAAATCCTGCTCGGCCATCCAGTGAGTCGACGCCCGCCTACCGTCCAGCAGCCCGGCGTAAGCCAGGGAGTTAAGCTCAGTTCTTGTGTAAGCGTTCATTCCACGACGTTCTGCCACCCTGCTGAAAATCGCCCTACAGTAACCTCACACTTTCCAACACGAGGTTACCCCCATGAGAAAGCACCGCACACCCGAACAGTGGCAGGCTCTGGTCAATCAGCAGCGTGACAGTGGTCTGTCAGCTTCGAAGTTCTGCAAACAAGAGAACATCGGCTACGCCAGTTTCTGTAACTGGCGCAAGCGCCTGTCCGATCAGGCGGCCGGTGACTCAGCGGATTCCGGCGAAGCCGGTTTTCTGGACCTGTCCTCTCTGATGGGTGCGGCGCAGTCCGGCCCAGGCTGGAACATTGTGCTCAGCCTGGGCAACGGCGTCGAACTGCGGCTGAGCCAGAACGGATGATCGGGCTCGATAGCCAGGCGCGCATCTGGCTGTGCACCGAGCCTACCGACATGCGCAAATCGTTCCGGGGCCTGAGCGCCCTGGTTCGGAATCAGTTGAAGCACGACCCGCTCAGTGGCCAGTATTTCGTCTTCGTCAATCGTCGCAAGACCCAGATGAAGATGCTGTACTTCACCGCCACCGGTTATTGCCTGTGGGCCAAGCGCCTGGAGCAGGGCCAGTTCCGGGTGCCGTTATCCGCCTCCGGGCAGCGAGCCCTGACCCTGACGGATCTGCAACTGCTGATCGATGGCATCGAGGTGCAGAAATATCGCCAGTTCAAGCGTTTTCGAGGGGTATAGAAGGCCGACTTTCGATATAATATCGGCCATGAATTCAACCGCTTCCGCTCCTTCTTCCAATGCACCTTCCTACTCGGCTCTGGCCGAGGAGAATGCCGTGTTGCGGGAGCAGTTGGGAGCCCAGGCAGAAGCGATTCGTCAGCTGACGCATCAACTGGACTGGTTCAAAAAGCAGCTGTTCGGTCCCAAATCCGAGAAGCAGGTGTTCGATCTTCCCGGGCAGGACAGCTTGTTCCAGCCAGAGGAAGCGCCGCTACCGGTGCCGCCTGCTGACGAAGAAGAACGCCCCATCAAGGCCTATCAGCGTGGCACCGGCAAGAAGCAGCGCGACGATGGCTGCCTGAACGACACCGGTCTGCGCTTTACCTCTGATGTGCCGGTGGAAGTCATAGAGTATCTGCCGCCAGAGCTGACAGGGCCGGAGGCCGATCAGTACGAAGTAATCGGCAGTAAGACCACCTACCGGCTGGCCCAGCGGGCCTCCAGTTACGTGGTGCTGAAGGTGGAGCGCCCGGTGTTCCGGCGCAAGGGGAGTGACAAGCCCATCACCACGCCGGCCCCGTTCAACGTGCTGGACAACAGCCTGGCCGATGTCAGTCTGCTGGCCGGGTTGCTGGTGGACAAGTTCCAGTTCCACCTGCCGCTGTACCGTCAGCACCAGCGCATCCAGCAAGCCGGTATCACAATCAGCCGCAGCACCCTGACCAATCTGGTCAAGCGCGTGATCGACCTGCTTCGGCCCATTGTGGATGCCCAGACCGACAACGTGCTGCGCAGTCGGGTGCTGGCCATGGATGAAACGCCGATCAAGGCCGGTCACCAGGGTCGGGCGGGCCCGCAAAAAGGCAAGTTGAAATCCGGCTGGTTCTGGCCGTTATACGGCGATGCCGACGAGGTGGTGTTCACCTACTCGAACAGCCGTGGGCATGCCCACATCGAAGCCATCCTCAGCGAATCGTTCAACGGCACGCTGATCAGTGACGGCTACGCGGCCTATGCCCGCTACGCTGCTGCCCAAGAGAACGTCACCCACGCCCAGTGCTGGGTGCATAGCCGCCGTTATTTTATCGAGGCGCAGAAGGATCACCCGGAAACCGTCACCGAGGCCCTGCAACGAATCGCAGCGCTGTACCGGAATGAAGAAACCATCAGAACCCACGGGCTGACTGGCGAGAAGAAACGTCAGTACCGGTTGGAACACTCGAAACCGGTCGTTAGCGGCTTCTTCCAGTGGTGCCGGGATCAGTTGGCGTCAGGCGGCCTGGTGCCGAGCGATCCACTGACCAAAGCTCTGAACTACGTGCTCAGCCGGGAAGCCAGCCTGAGCGTATTCCTGGAAAACCCAGACGTGCAGCCAGACACCAACCACCTCGAGCGGGCACTACGCCCCATTCCCATGGGCAAGAATTATCCTCAACCCTCAGTTATGGAAAGTTTCTGAGATAGTCCCTTCAAGATCGCTTTCTTACCGCTGCCTCGTGCCATTGGCAGTGATGATTTGCCTTCCATAATTACTGGTGGTGTTGTTTTAGCTCCCCCTCATCAGGAAGGAGAGCCACCATGTTTGAGTCTACTCATTCGTTGTATGCACTGGCGCATCAGTGGTTTGCCGATTTGCCGCTCAGTAATAATGAAGATGCTTATGTTCAGTTCCTAATCGAGCGCGGTTACGCGGTTGGTACGATCCAGGGATATTTCAGCAGCGTCGCGCATTTCGCCCATTGGTGCAGGACGCAACAAGTCGGTCTTGGCGATATCGATGAAGCGCTGGTTAACCGCTTTATGGATGAGCACCTGCCGGTTTGTCGATGTGCCGTCCGGTGCCGACGCGCACCTCGCGAGATGCACGCTGCGCTTGGGCATCTGTTTGCGATGCTCTGTGCTAAGGGGCATGGTATCCAGGCGGATAGTTCCCCGGTTTCCGCTCCTATCGCAACAGAACTTGAGGATTTCGACCGCCATCTTACTGAGGTACGAGGACTGGCACCAACCACGCGTTCAGTCCGGTTACGTCATTTGCGCGATTTTCTCATCTACTGTTTTAGCTCCGGGCCGGTGCACCTGAAGCGGCTCGGACTGTCGGATGTAATCCGTTTTATCGCCCATTACACGGCGGACTGGGCTCCGGCGTCGATACTTACCGCCACCACTTCGTTGCGCTGTTACTTCGCGTTCCGGGCCAGTCAGGGCGAGCAGACCTCCGCGTTGATCGCCGCTCTGCCTCGGATCGCGCAGTGGCGGCTGGCTGGACTGCCGCAGGTTCTGTCCAACGCAGAGATAGATCAGCTACTCGGTGCCTTCGATCGCTACCAGGCCACTGGCAAGCGCGATTACGCAATCGCGCGTTGCCTGCTCGATCTAGGCTTGCGTCGAACAGAAGTGGCTCGTCTGTGCTTGGACGATGTGGATTGGCGGACCGGAACACTGATCATTCGCAGTAAGGGCAAACGCACCGATGTGTTGCCTCTGCCCGATGTCACTGGGCATGCTATCGCCGAGTACTTGCTGGATGGTCGACCGAAAACCACGCGCCGAGAGCTGTTCGTTCGGCACCGGCCACCCCTCAATGCGGCAGCTGATCCGGATATCGTGCGCAACGCCATTCGTTATGCGGCGAAGCGCTGTGGACTCGAACACTGTATTCGCGGGACTCACATTCTGCGGCATACCCTGGCCGGTCGACTGGTGCAGGGCGGCGCCCGGTTCAAGGAGATCGCCGACCTGCTGCGCCATCGCAGTCTGGATACCACCACAATCTATGCCAAAGTCGATCTTGAGGCGTTGGCTCAGGTGGCTCTACCGTGGCCGGGGAGGTTGTCATGAGCACTCCTGTGACATTTACCGCTCGGGTCGACGCCTATCTGGATTACCGCCGACAGGCCGGCTTTGCATTAAAGATCGAGGGCGAACAACTGGCGCGGTTCGCGCGGTTCGCTGATCATATCTCGCCTGGGGGAGCTCTGACCATGCAGCTGGCTGAACAGTGGGCTTGCGCCTCAGGCCGACCAGGTCCGCTCACCGCTGCCCGCCGAATGGAACTCTTGCGCCCCTTCGCCCGCTATTGCCAACAGTTCGATCCGGCCACTGAGATTCCGCCCCGTGGGCGCTTTGGACCCGCTCACCGTCGTCTGACGCCACATGTTTTTACTGACGCCGAGATCCGTGCGCTGCTCGTGGCCTGTGCCGATCTACACCCGCCCGGCGGCTTGCGGGGGATCTGTTGCGCCACGCTCTTTGGACTGATTGCTTCGACGGGACTGCGGACATCGGAGGCCACCGGCTTGCAACGCCCAGATGTCGATCTCGATCGCAGTTTGCTGCATATCCAGAACACCAAGTTCGGCAAGTCACGTTGGGTACCGCTGCACTCCACCACGACACAGGCTTTGCAGCGCTACGTACAGCAACGAGATCGAGATCCTTTTGCGGCTACTACCGAGGCTTTCTTCCTCTTTGACTACGGCCGACCCGCGACCACGCAGGGCCTGGAATATGCATTCAAACTATTGCGACAATGGTTGCATTGGCGCTCCCGAGGCGGTCACCCGGCACCGCGTATTTATGATCTTCGCCACACCTTTGCCTGCCGTAACCTTGAGCGCTGGTATGCGCAGGGCCTCGACATCGACTGCCATATCCTGGCGCTATCTACCTACCTCGGTCATGCCAAGATCACCGACACTTACTGGTATCTCACCGCAACGCCCGAGTTGCTGGCCCGGGCAGCTCAACGCCTGGAACAATTTCAAGGAGGTGGCTTATGAGTACCTCGGTGCCGGTAACTTTTCCGTGCTTGCTACAGCAGTTTTTTTTGCAGCGCTTGATGCAGCAGCGCCAGGCCAGTCCGAATACCGTATCAGCCTATCGAGATACCTTTCGGTTGCTGCTGACATTTGCCCATCGGCGTCTTGGAAAACATCCCAGCGAACTTACGATGGACGATCTGAACGCCACGCTCGTTCTGGATTTCCTTCACTACCTCGAAGAGGAGCGCCACAACTCGGTTCGCAGCCGTAACGCACGATTTGCGGCGATCCGGTCGTTCATGGAGTACGTGTCCTTTCAGGAGCCTTCGGCCCTTGCCACCGCGCAGTCCGTGCTCGCCATCCCCATGAAGCGTTTTGAACAGCAACTGATTGGGTTCCTTTCGCGTGAACACATGGCAGCGATTCTTGACGCACCGGATCGCAATACCTGGACGGGACAGCGGGATCGGGTGATGTTAGCAACACTTTACAATACCGGCGCTCGCGTCTCCGAACTGATCGGAATGCGGCTAGAAGATCTGGTGCTTGGCCCCAGCGCTTCCGTGCGTATTCGCGGCAAAGGACGCAAGGAACGGTCGACACCCTTGTGGCCTGAGACGGCCGCGCAGCTTAAACGCTGGTTAAGAGCCTATCCTCGCCAGCCTGATCAACCGCTGTTTCCAAGTCGATCAGGCACCACTCTGACGCGCATAGGTGTGACTGAACGCTTGAAGCTTGCGGTCAGAGCAGTCGCTGCGCAATATCCCGAACTGGCCAAACGACGAGTATTTCCGCATCTGATTCGACATTCCATTGCCATGCATATGTTGCAAGCCGGTGTTGATATCACCGTCATTGCGCTATGGCTCGGGCATGAAAGCCCGGAGACCACTCACAAATATGTCGAAGCAGATCTGGCGATGAAGGATCGGGCATTGAAAAGCATCCAGGCGCCTTCCCAGGCATTGCCGCGGTACCAGCCATCGGACAGCGTGTTGGCGTTTTTACAGAGTCTCTAATTATGCAGGATTTATAGGGACCACCAACATTCAAGCAACACAGGGTAGATGCTGCTAAGTGCATCAACTGCCGAGCAAATCAGCATCTATCCTGACCATCTTTCAGAGCACTCAAAGACCACACCCTTCCATAACTGAGAGCCGAGGATAATTCTTGCCCATGGGGATGGGGCGCAGGGCCCGTTCCAGATGGTTGGTGTCCGGCTGCACGTCCGGGTTCTCCAGGAACACCGTCAGGCTGACTTCCCGACTGAGCACGTAGTTCAGAGCCCTGGTCAGCGGATCGCTGGGCACCAGACCGCCCTGCTCCAGTTGATCCCGGCACCACTGGAAGAAGTCGCTGACCACCGGCTTGGAGTGATCCAGGCGGTACTGGCGTTTCTTCTCGCCGGTCAGCCCTTGAGCTTTGATGGTCTCTTCATTCTGGTAGAGCTTGGCGATCCGTTGCAGGGCCTCGGTGACGGTCTCCGGGTGATCCTTTTGAGCCTCGATAAAGTAACGGCGACTGTGCACCCAACATTGGGCGTGGGTGACGTTCTCCTGGGCAGCGGCATAGCGGGCATAGGCCGCGTAGCCATCACTGATCAGGGTGCCGCTGAACTGATCGTTCAGAACCTCCTCGATGTGCAGTCGGCCCCGACTGTTCGAGTAGGTGAACACCACTTCGTCGGCATCGCCGTACAGCGGCCAGAACCAGCCGGATTTCATCTTGCCTTTTTGCGGGCCTGCCCGGCCCTGGTGGCCAGCCTTGATGGGCGTTTCGTCCATGGCCAGCACCCGACTGCGCAATACGTTATCGGTCTGGGCAGCCACGATGGGCCGAAGCAGGTCGATGGCGCGCTTGACCAGATGGGTCAGGGTGCTGCGACTAACGGTAATACCGGCTTGCTGGATGCGCTGGTGTTGACGATACAGCGGCAGGTGGAACTGGAACTTATCCACCAGCAGCCCGGCCAGCAGGCTGACGTCGGCCAGGCTGTTGTCCAGTACGTTGAACGGCGCTGGCGTCGTCACAGGTTTTGAGTCAGTGCCCTTACGACGGAACACCGGGCGCTCACACTTGAGCACCACATAGCTGGAGGCGCGCTGGGCCAGGCGATAAGTCGTTTTAGTGCCAATGATGTCGTACTGGTCGGCGTCCGGACCGGTCAGCTCCGGTGGCAGGTGTTCAATGACTTCCACCGGCACCCCGGCAGTAAAGCGCAGGCCAGTGTCGTTCAGACAATCGTCGTCCCGCTGCTTCTTGCCGGTGCCGCGCTGGTAAGCCTTAATAGTGCGTTTTTCTTCATCGGCAGGCTGTTCCGGTCGCGGTGCCTCCTCTGGCTGGAACAAGCTGTCCTGCCCGGGCAGATCGACCACCTGCTTCTCGGATTTGGGGCCGAACAGCTGCTTCTTGAACCAGTCCAACTGGCGCTGCAGGATCTGGACCTGCTCCCGCAACAGTGCATTCTCCTCGGCCAGAGCCGAGGAGGAAAGTGTACCGGGAGAAGAAGCTGAAGCCGTTGAATTCATGGCCGATATTATACCGGAACTCTGTCTTCTATACCCCTCGAAAACGCTTGAACTGGCGGTATTTCTGCACCTCAATGCCGTCAATCAGCAGCTGCAAATCCGTCAGGGTCAGGGTTCGCTGACCGGAGGCGGATAACGGCACCCGGAACTGGCCCTGCTCCAGGCGCTTGGCCCACAGACAGTAACCGGTGGCGGTAAAGTAGAGCATCTTCATCTGGGTCTTACGGCGATTGACGAAGACAAAATACTGACCGCTGAGGGGGTCGTGCTTCAATTGATTCCGAACCAGGGCGCTCAGGCCCCGGAACGATTTGCGCATGTCGGTGGGCTCGGTGCACAGCCAGATGCGCGCCTGGCTATCGAGCCCGATCATCCGTTCTGGCTCAGCCGCAGTTCGACGCCGTTGCCGAGGCTCAGCACTATGTTCCAGCCTGGGCCGGAGGATGGAGAGTTGGCCATCAACGACGAGAGATCCAGAAAACCGGCTTCACCGGAACCGGCCGGATCATCGGTCGACTGACCGGACAGGCGCTTTCGCCAGTTGCAGAAGCTGGCATAGCCAATGGTCTGCTGCTTACAGAACTTCGGGGCCGACAGACCACTGTCACGCTGCTGGTCGACCAGGACCTGCCACTGTTCCGGAGTGCGGTGTTTTCTCATGGGAGCAACCTCTTATTAGGAAATCAGAGGTTACTGTAGAGCGAAATTCAGTGGGGTGGCAGGACGTCTCGGAATGAACGCTTACGCTTTACGCTCTGCAGAATAACGTGGCACAAGGACTCCATGCCGCTCCCTCTGGATTAGATTTAGGCGATATCACCAACCGGACAACAAGGCTGACAGAGGGGGGATAGGCCGACCCGCCCTGGTGACCGTGAGCCTCAATCGGCAGACCATCGATGTCCAGTGTCAGCTGATGAGGGCGTTTGCCCTTCTCCAGCGAGGTCAGACGCCAGACCACCAGTCGCAGCAGGCCTTCGTGTACGGCATCGATGTTGTCGCTACGCCCGAGACACGCCAGCAGCCGCGATAATGTGGCTTGAGAGGGCCGATCTTGAGCCAATGGCGTCATGCCGCGCGCATCGCTGCAGGCCAGTTGCCAGAGCGGGTCACGGCGCAGCGTGTCGGTATCGCTGAGGTCGATCCAGCCCATCGCGCGCTGCAGCACCAGCGTTCGCAGCTGACTGGCCAGCGAGTGGCGGATACGCAGCGGGTGACGCGGATCGACCAGGTTGTCTTCGAGCGCCTCAATCACGCCGCTGTTGTCGAGGGCTTCACGCACCAGCAGGGCGCCGCTGTCGCTGGTGGTGCGCTGGCCGCTCAGCTCAACACGGACAGAGCCGTTGCATGAGGGCGTCCAGGTGGATAGGCTTTCACCCATGGCGGATGGCTCCCCCCCTCTGTCAGGATTGATGTCGTGTCCCTTGTTACACTCTCTTAAATATTCAGGGGCGTTTGGAGATCTGTATGCCTCGCTATTCCGATGAGCGACGTCAGGCCGCTGTGGCCAAGCTGTTACCGCCTTATAACCAAAGCGTAGAAGAGGTCGCCCGGCAGGAGGGGATCTCGCCAGCAACTGTTTACAAGTGGCGTAAAGAAGCCCGTGCGGAGGGACGCTGCCTGCCCGATGCAAGTGACCAGGGTACGACCGGCTGGTCGTCCCGAGACAAGTTTGCAGCGGTGGTTGAGACCGCAGCGATGAACACCGAAGACGTTGCTGCCTATTGTCGTCAACGGGGACTGTATCCCGAGCAGCTGCAACGCTGGCGTCATGACTGCGAACAAGCGTAAGCGTTCATTCCACGACGTAGTTGACCTACTTCACGTCACGCAGAGGCCTTAATAACTCCGGCGAGACCTTGTACTGTTTGGTGCCGTCCTCGGCCAGAACAATCACACTCTTGCGGTTGATCTTGGTGACGATTCCCAGCACAGGACCCTCCCGGCCTTCGAAGGTCACTTTCAGCCCCACCCGCAACTGGCTCAACGCTTGCAGGTTTTCCTGATCTTGCAGTTCATCGATGCGTTGACAGATATACCGGTTCAGTTCCAGTAACTGATCGATGCTGAGATCTTCAATGCGCATGGAAGGGGGCCTCCGGCTCTCTGTTCTGGCGGTCAGGATGGCGTGGATCGATCAGGGATCTCAGTGGCTTATCCGCGAACCGCAGCTTCCAGAGTCTTGGCGTCAGGTCTGCCACTTCTTTGGCTGGATGCAGGCTGATGCGTTGCAGCACGTCCACCAGGTAAGTGTAGGGGTTAATATCGTGCAGCTTGCAGGTGCTGATCAGACTCTGGATGATCCCCAGGTGTTCTGCGCCCAGTTCGGTCCAGCAGAACATCCAGTTTTTCTTGCCCATGGGGATGGGGCGCAGGGCCCGTTCCAGATGGTTGGTGTCCGGCTGCACGTCCGGGTTCTCCAGGAACACCGTCAGGCTGACTTCCCGACTGAGCACGTGGTTCAGAGCCCTGGTCAGCGGATCGCTGGGCACCAGACCCCCCTGCTCCAGTTGATCCCGGCACCACTGGAAGAAGTCGCTG